>DATBUF010000209.1:0-3937 GCA_036516435.1 Pontibacter sp. | reverse complement strand
ACTATAGTTCCGGAGATCAATAATAAAACAATTTAACAATCAACCATTAATACTGTGAATCCACACAACAAGAGCATCGAAGAGCTGAAGGAAATTGCCGCACAGGTACGCCGCGACATCGTGCGTATGGTGCATGCCGTTAACTCCGGCCACCCGGGCGGATCGCTTGGCTGCACTGATTACTTTGTATCGCTGTACTTCAAGATCATGAACTATAGCACCGACTTTAACATGGATGGAAAAGGCGAAGATTTGTTCTTCCTGTCGAACGGCCACATCTCACCGGTTTGGTACAGCACCCTGGCACGTGCCGGCTTCTTTGAAGTTTCAGAACTGGCTACGTTCCGTAAGCTTAACTCCAGGTTACAGGGCCACCCGGCTACGGAGGAAGGACTGGAGGGCATTCGCATAGCCTCAGGCTCATTGGGCCAGGGTTTATCGGTAGCAACCGGTGCCGCGCAGATCAAAAAGCTGAATGGCGACAACAATCTGGTGTATGTGCTGATGGGCGATGGTGAAGTGGAAGAAGGCCAGGTTTGGGAAGCTGCCATGTATGCCGCGCACCACAAAGTAGACAACCTGATCGCAACTATAGATTTAAACGGTCAGCAGATTGATGGCTCTACGGAAGAAGTAATGAGCCTGGGCAGTTTGCGTGCTAAGTTTGAAGCCTTTGGCTGGCATGTGCTGGAAACAAACGGAAACGATATTGAGATTCTGCTGGCTGGTTTACAGCAGGCAAAAGCGGAGACAGGTAAAGGTAAACCGGTGATGTTGCTGATGCACACTGAAATGGGCTTTGGTGTAGATTTCATGATGGGATCGCACAAATGGCACGGTGTTGCGCCAAACGACGAGCAGCTCGAAATTGCCCTGCAGCAGCTGGCTGTGAAACAGGCATCCGATTACTAAACTATAGTTTCAGGTAGCGCTCTATACTTCCACGGGAATGGCATTTTGGTTAAAAAAGGCAGGTATGTTGCTGCTGTTGCTGATGTTAACGGCAACTATAACCGCTATGGCCCAGGACAAAAAACCGAAGCCTAAAACGCGCATTCTGTTCCTGCTGGATGCTTCCGGAAGTATGCTCGCCAAATGGGAAAACAGCGACCGCATGACGGTTGCCAAAGACCTGCTGGCCCACCTGGTAGACTCGCTGGAGCGTTTCGATAACGTGGAAGTAGCCTTGCGCGCTTACGGCCACCAGCACGGCCGCGAGCGCAACGACTGCAAGGACACCCGTCTGGAAGTACCGTTTGCTGCCAAAAACTCGGAGAGCGTAAAAAAGAAGCTCAGCCAGATCGTCCCACGCGGAAATACGCCGATTACGTACTCGCTGGAGCAGGCAGCAGGTGATTTTCCGGAAGACCCACGTTCACGCAATGTGGTCATTCTGATCACCGACGGACTGGAGTCGTGTAACGGAGACCCGTGTGCGGTGTCGCTGGCTTTGCAGAAGAAACGTATCTTTTTGCGCCCTTTTGTGATTGGGATTGGCATTGCACCGGAGTACGAACAGCAGCTGAATTGCATTGGCCAGTACTTTAATGCAGCCGATGTAAAAACGTTCGAGAACGTACTGACCGAGATCGTAACGCAGACGCTGAGCGAAACCACCGTTAGCGTGGAGTTGCAGGATGAGAACGGAAAACCTGTGGAAACCAACGTGAACATGACCTTCCTGAACTCGCTGACAGGCTTGCCGGAGTACAACTTTGTGCATTACCTGAACGACAAAGGAAAGCCCGACATGCTGGAAATAGACGCGCTGATGCCGTACGACCTGGTGGTAAATACAACACCTATAGTTGTAGAGCGCAGCGTAACTATAAAGCCGGGTCGTCACAACGTCATCAAGGTTAAAGCGCCGCAGGGCACGTTGTATTTGCGCCAGGACGGGCCATCGCCTTACGGGCAGCTGCAAACTATAGTTCGGCAAACGGGCGAAACCCGGACACTGAACGTGCAGCCCTTCGGCGAGCGGCATAAGTACCTAAGCGGCAAATATGACCTGGAAGTGCTGAGCACCCCGCGCATTTACCTGAAGGATGTGGAAGTGAAGCAGGGTCAAACCAGAACGGTAACTATACCGATTCCGGGCCAGTTGGCGATTACGTCGCAGATGCAGGGCTACGGCAGCGTGTACAGTATAGACGAGAACGGTTCGCAGACCTGGCTCCTGAATATACCTGAAGCAAATAGTAAAGGAACTATACCGTTGCAGCCCGGAAAGTACAAACTGGTATACCGCATGAAAACCGCACAATCGAGCAAGTTTACCGATGTGCAGGATGTGGAAATACGCTCCGGGGCAACAACCAACGTAAGAATTTTTAACAGATAACGAAAGAATGCTGACACTATAGTTTGCCGGCAACTTCTGACCTTAAAGAGATAACAGTATACAATGAAAGATTTTCCATACACAGAGAAAAAAGACACGCGTTCCGGCTTTGGGGCTGGTTTGCTGGAGCTTGGCCGCACCAACCCGGATGTAGTAGCCCTTTGCGCCGACCTGACCGGCTCACTTAAAATGGATGCCTTCCAGAAAGAGTTTCCGGAGCGTTTCTTCCAGGTAGGTATTGCTGAAGCCAACATGATGGGCTTGGCCGCCGGTATGACCATTGGTGGTAAAATTCCATTCACAGGTACGTTTGCCAACTTCTCTACAGGCCGTGTGTACGACCAGATACGCCAGTCTATTGCTTACTCTGGCAAAAACGTGAAAATATGTGCTTCTCACGCTGGACTTACCTTAGGTGAGGATGGTGCCACCCACCAGATACTGGAAGACCTGGGCATGATGCGCATGCTGCCACACATGACCGTGATTAACCCCTGCGACTTTAACCAGACCAAAGCAGCCACTATAGCTATAGCCGAGCACGAAGGTCCGGTTTACCTGCGTTTCGGTCGCCCAACAGTGCCTAACTTTACGCCTGCCGATCAGAAATTTGAAATTGGCAAAGCCCTGATGCTGAACGAAGGTACGGATGTAAGTATTTTCGCAACTGGTCACCTGGTTTGGAAAGCGATTCTTGCCGGCCACATCCTGGCTGAAAAAGGCATCAACGCTGAGATCATCAACATCCATACGATAAAGCCACTGGATGCAGAAGCTATCCTGAAGTCGGTTGCTAAGACGGGCTGCGTGGTAACTGCCGAAGAGCACAACCGCTTCGGTGGCCTTGGCGATGCTGTAGCGCAGGTGCTGACAACAAACAACCCTGTTCCGCAGGAGTATGTAGCCGTAAACGACAGCTTCGGCGAGTCTGGAACTCCGGATCAGCTGATGGAAAAATATGGTCTGACCGAAAACGACATTGTAGCTGCCGCCGAACGCGCTATCAGCAGAAAAAAGTAATCAATTCGCGATAATCTGCTTATATTTAACAGGCTGTACTTTTATAGTGCAGCCTGTTTTGTTTTTGTGTGTTTTAGCGAATATCAAATATTATAACTGAAAATGAAGTGGACGAACTTATAATTTGGTCTGTATTTATAGTATTTGGATTTAGTTGGTGGTTGAAGTCTTACTTTCACTTCCAGCTTTTTAAAAAGAAACATAATTCAGATATAAGCCTTTTTGATCTGTGGTTCAATCCTTTTAGCTACCTGTTCGCTAAAATTTTTATATACTTCCCTTTCTACCTTTTTAAAGCAGCGGAATTAAATACAGAATATAATAAATTAAGAGTGCTGGTAATTGGTTTATCTTGGGTGAACTTTATTTCATTTGCTGTATTAGCTACTATGGCTATTTATCTTGAAAGTCAAGGTTAATAATTGCTACTCCTCGTTGGCGCGAGTTTGCAACCCGCGCCAACGAATGGGAGACTGAGATAATCTGCATGAGGGATGGAGCGGTTGTCTGAGCTCTTTTGGTGAGGCACGAACCAAAAAGCGAGCCGCGAGAGCCCGACGGCTTGCCGGCACG
>DATBUF010000208.1:0-4654 GCA_036516435.1 Pontibacter sp. | reverse complement strand
ACGATGAATACTTCCTGGTAGAGCTCGAAGAGAACGTAGCCGCCGAAGAAACATTTACAGGCCTGTACCAGCACATCAAATACATTACTTCTCTGCTAAAACAGCCTGCAACCATCCGCCAAACTGCACAGCTCGCCACAGAGGAACTTAAAAAGTTTACCGGTTTCGATAAAATAATGGTATACCAGTTTGACCCGAACTGGAATGGCATTGTTATCGCGCAGGCAATGGAAGCAGGAATGGATGACTACATGGACCTGCGTTTTCCGGCATCGGATGTGCCGAAACAGGCCCGCGATCTGTACTTTAAAAATCCATACCGGCTTATCCCTACCCGCAACTATACGCCTGTGCGTCTGGTGCCCGTTATTAATCCATTAACGCAGCGTTTCACCGATCTCTCTGACTGCAGCCTGCGCAGTGTGGCAAAGGTACACTTAGAGTATCTGGCCAACATGCAGGTAGATGCCTCTATGTCGCTGCCACTGATCATTAATGAAGAACTATGGGGGCTGATTGCCTGCCACAACAAAACTCCGAAATACCTGAGTTATGAAATGCGTTCGGCTATGGAGTTACTATCAGGTATACTTTCGGCACAGCTGGAGAGCAGGGTAAAAGAAGAGCAGATGAGCGAGCGGGTAAGGCTTCGGAGTATCCACGGCATGCTGCTGGAACAACTCTACACAGCTCCTGATTTTGCGGAAGGACTGCTTAAAGGAGATACCACTATCCTCGACTTGCTGGGCCTTACCGGAGCTGCTATAGTGTACGAGGGCAGCACACTAACAGCCGGCGCTACGCCTGCAGAGCAGGAGCTACGGGATATGGTGTCGTGGCTGCGCCGCAACAAAGCGGAGGAACTGTTTGTTACAGACACACTGCCACTGGAGTACCCTTATAGTAAGGTGTACAAAACTATAGCCAGTGGCCTGATTTCGGTACCTATTAATGGTGGGCAGGGCGAGTTTATCCTCGGCTTCCGGCCGGAAGTGCAGCAAACTATAAACTGGGGAGGTAACCCGCATGATGCTGTACAACTGGAGGCTGACGGCAAAAATTACCACCCGCGCAACTCTTTTGCTATTTATAAAGAGACAGTGAAGCATACCTCGCTGCCATGGCACCGGGAAGAGATTGAAGCAGCCGAGCGGCTACAGCATGCAGTGCTGGAGAAAATAGTGAAAGGCAAGCATTGAGTTATAGTTGAATGCCTTCCGCGGCGTTTTAAAATCATAGAGTATGAATTTGGAAAAAGATCCTGTACAGCTACCTGCCCGAAGGCGCGCCGGAGACCAGAAGATCGGTCCCGTAGATCATTATCTTGTCGGGATAGGTGCTTCTGCGGGCGGGTTGGAAGCAATTCACCAGCTGTTCGATCACTTTCCGAATAACTCCAGCTACTCTTTTGTCATTATACAGCATCTTTCTCCCGATCACCGGAGCCTGATGGCCGAACTGCTAAGCAAGCATACCAGCATGCAGGTGCTGGAGGCCGAGGATAACATGGTGCACAGCCCAAACTGCGTATATGTGCTGCCGAGTGGCAAGCAGCTTACCATAGAGGGTAACCGCTTACGCCTGACCGATAAAGCCCGTAATAGGGAGCCCAACTTCGCCATAGACCTCTTTTTTGAATCTATGGCCCGGTGCCGGGGCAAGCTGGCTATCGGTGTTATACTTTCAGGCACCGGCAGCGATGGAACAAAAGGGGCTAGAGCCATAAAGCAGGCTGGCGGCATGGTGGTAGTACAGGACCCCGCTACTGCTAAGTTCGATGGCATGCCGATCAGTGCTATTGATGGCGGGTTTGTAGACCTGGTGCTGTCGCCTGAACAAATGCCCCGCGAAATTATTGCATATACCCGTAAAATTACCCACTCAACAGCTGTGACAGAAGAACACGAACCAGACCAGGCTGTATTAAAAGAGATACTGGATCTTGTGTGTCTCCATACCAAGACCAGCTTTACCGACTATAAACAGGCAACCATCAACCGCCGTATTCAGCGGCGCATGGATATCCTGAAGCTGAAGGAAATGCCTGAATACCTCTCTTTTATGCATGAAAACCCGGATGAAGTACACCGGCTGGGCCAGGAGTTCCTGATTAATGTAACCCGCTTCTTCAGAGATCCGGAGGCATTTGAGTTGCTGGAGCGGGAAGTAATACCTTACCTGGTAACAGAAAAAGCCGACAAGCAGCCCGTAAAAGTGTGGGTAGCCGCATGCAGCACAGGAGAGGAAGTATATTCCCTTGCTATGTTGTTCTGTGAAGTATACGATAAGCTGGGACAGGAGCCCAACGTAAAGCTTTTCGCTACAGATATTGATCAGCAGGCTATATCCAAGGCTTCCAGGGGCAGCTACCCGGCATCTATTGCAAAGGAAGTTTCTGCTGAAAGACTGCAGCGTTTTTTTGTGTATAAGAACAACCGCTATACGGTAAAAGATGAGCTGCGGAGGCTGGTAGTTTTTGCCCGCCACGACCTGCAGAAGGATCCGCCTTACAGCCGCATAGATCTGATTACGTGCCGCAACATGCTCATTTACCTGAATGCAGAGCTGCAGAACAGGGTGATTGCGCTTTTCCCCTATGCCCTTAACCTGGGAGGTTACCTGCTGCTGGGTCCCAGCGAGCACATTGGCGAAATGGGCAGCTTTTTTTATGAAGAGAATCGCAAATGGAAACTGTTCCGGAAGATAAAAGAAGGACGCGATAACCCCCGGCAGTCTTACGGCATCAGCTATAATGGCAACAGCAGCCAGCTAAGCCAGGCCACGCAATTCAATAACATGGCGTTGGCAAAGTACAACGACTCGTTTATGGATGCTGTGGCAGAGGATTTTAAGGTAACTGCCCTTTACGTAGACGAGCAATACCAACTGCTGCACGGCATCGGCGATATCAATCGTTTTCTGAAGTTCCCGGACAAACGCCTGCACTTCAACCTGATCAAAATGGTGCCCGAGGAACTGGCCGTAACGCTGAGTGTGGGCATCCGGAAGGCACTGCGCAAAGGCGGAAAAGTGATAGCTAGGCAGGTGAAAGTAAAAATGGGAAACAAGGAGCAGTTGGTGCATGTTTCCGTACGGCCGGTTAAAGTAGAAAAAGACCAGCCTAGCGTTATCCTGATTCTGCTGCAGGAAATGGGCGAAGTAGCACCGCTGCCACGTGTGGCGGATCTTACGTTTGTATCGGACTCTGATTATTACCAGCAGTTAACGGCTCTGGAAATGGAGCTGAAGGAAGCCCGCGAAAGCCTTCACCTGACCGTGCAGGACCTGAGCACCTCAAACGAGGAACTGCAGTCGAGCAACGAAGAGCTGATGTCGAGCAACGAAGAACTGCAAAGCTCCAACGAAGAAATGCAGTCGCTGAACGAGGAGCTGCATACGGTAAATGCAGAGCACCAGCTCAAGATCAAAGAACTACAGGAACTCAACGAAGACCTCGACAACTATATCCGCAGCTCCAACATCGGGCAACTCTTCTTAGACCACCACCTGGCTATTAAGAAGTATACGCCCGCTCTTGAAGGGCTCATTAACATTATCAGTACCGACCTGGGCAGGCCGATCTACCATTTATCGCATAACCTGAAGTATCCCCGGTTTGCGGAAGACATTAAGCAGGTAAACAATACGTCGGCAGAAATAGAGCAGGAGATAGAGACTACCGACGGAAGGTACTACCTCATGCGCCTGATGCCTTACCTGAAACGCGATGGCAACAAAGATGGCGTGGTGGTGAGCTTTGTGGACGTAACTACCTTGCGTACCCTGAGCAACGTGGTACAGGGGGTGCTCAACAGCTCGCTGGACAGTATCATGGCCTTCAGGGCTGTGCGCGACGAAAGAGAGCAGATTACAGATTTTGCCTGGACATTGCTGAATAAGAAAACAGAAGCTATGCTGGGGCTCTCACAAGCCAGCTTGTTGCAAACCAGTGTGCTGAAGACATTGCCTTTTCTACAGAACAGTGGTTTATTCCGCAAGTTGGTGCAGGTTGCCGAGGAGGGGGTTCCGTTCCACCTGGAGCAGCAGCTAGAGATAAAGGGCCAAAAAGCCTGGTATGAGATTGCTGCCGTAAAGATGGGAGACGGGGTGACCTTAACCATGAGCGACATTACGGGCAAGAAGAGCAGTGAGGACCAGGTGCTGATTGCGTATGAAGAGCTGAAGGCTGCCGAGGAGGACCTGATAAGGTTGAACAACGAACTGGAGAAACGGGTAATTGAGCGTACCAGAGAGCTGGCGGCCAGCGAGGAGCGCTTCAGGATGGTGTCAAAAGCTACGAACGATGTGATCTGGGACTGGAACCTGGTAACCAATGAAATATGGTGGAGCGACGGTCTGAAAACCATGCTGAAGTATGACCCGGATGAAATGGGGGAGGGTGTTGCCAGCTGGTTTAAACTGATACATCCTGACGACAGGGAGCGCATAGTTAACGGCATAAACAAAGCCATCAATAACGGGCTGGGCCAATGGGCAGGAGAGTACCGGTTGCTCAGGGCCGATGGCGAATACGCCTACGTATCTGACAGGGCCTCTATTATGCAGAACGAGTACCAGATACCGTACCGCGTACTCGGCTCTTTTATCGACCTGACCAACCTGAAGCAAACACAGGAGAAACTACAGCATACGA
>DATBUF010000207.1:0-2477 GCA_036516435.1 Pontibacter sp. | reverse complement strand
GCCCATGGTGGTGCTGGGCATCATCTGGCTGATCTTGCTGGTGATTGAACTCATCAGGGGACTGAACCCGCTCCTGCAGCATCTCAGCACGCTCATCTGGGTTATCTTTATCCTCGACTTTGTAATTAAGTTTATACTTGCGCCGCATAAGCTGCTGTTTCTGCGGCACAATGTGCTTACAACTATTTCGCTGGCTATACCGGCCCTGCGGGTTTTCCGCCTGGCCAGAGTGTTCCGGCTGATGCGCTCGGCCAGGGCTCTCCGGAGTGTGCGGCTTGTGAAAGTAGTAGGCTCTATAAACAGGGGAATGAAGAGTCTGGGCGCAACCCTGAAGCGCCGTGCATTCGGGTATGTGTTAACCATTACGCTTGTAGTTGTAGCCGGTGGGGCGGCAGGTATGTATGCTTTCGAGAACGAGCATGGGCTGAACACCTACGGCGAGGCTTTGTGGTGGACGGTTATGCTGCTGACTTCCATTGGCAGCGATTATTTTCCGGTAACGGCGGAGGGGCGTATGCTGTGCTTTTTGCTGGCCGTGTATGGTTTTGCTGTGTTTGGGTACTTTACGGCGTCGCTGGCAACAGTATTTATAGGAAACGATGCGGCAAACAGCAGAACGCAGGTAGCAGGTACCAAGCAGGTGCAGGCGCTGGAGCATGAAATAAAAGCCCTGCGTGCCGAGCTGCAGGCGGCCCTTAAAAGGCCTGAACAGGAAGAACCACCCCAGGAGCCACCACAGCTATAGTATTGTTGCCAGGAAACTATAAAATAGTTATTTTGGCTGCCTAACGATACTCCTTATGACAAGAGAAGAAGCACGCCAGTTACTGAGCCAGATGACAACCAGCGAAAGCCTGTTGCGCCATGCCCGCACGGTGGAGCTGGTAATGGAGGCTTATGCCCTTAAACTGAACCAGGATGTAGAAAAGTGGGCGATCGCCGGTCTGCTTCACGATGCCGATTACCAACTATACCCGGACCAGCATCCTGCAGTTATTGTAAAGCACCTGCGCGACCAGGGAGAAGAGGAAATTGCCCACGCCATATCAGCACATTACACAAAATGGGGAGTACCTTACAACACCCTGCTGGACAAAGCCCTGCTTGCCTGTGATGAACTGACAGGGTTTATAGTTGCCTGCGCACAGGTAAGGCCGCAACGGCTAGAGGGACTGGAACCTAAATCGGTTATCAAAAAGCTGGGGCAGAAGAGTTTTGCCGCTTCCGTAGACCGAGAAGAGGTACAGATTGGTGCACAGCTATTTGGTGTTGAGTTAAAAGAGCACATTGCCTTTATTATAGACGTGCTGCAGCAACACCAGCATGCGCTGCAACTACAGCCTCAGCCAGATGTCCAACTATAAAATAAGTATAGCAGGCCCCGAAAGCCTGCTTTTTTATTGCATGTAGTCGCCGAGTATCTCGAACCCTTCTTTCTCGTTCTGAGCCTCCACCACCTCATTTATTACAAACTGGATTTCCTGCTCGGTCCAGTTTTCTTTTTCGGCAGCCTTTACAAATACATCCAGGGCGGCATAGCGGTTACCGGAAGCAGGCAGCGGTGTCTTTACTTTTTTACGTATTCTCATAGCCGTATCATTTAACTCCGAAAGGTACATACTTCCTGCAAGTTTCTGAAACAGCGAAGCGGCGCCTCACCCTGAAAGTTTGCCGCAGCAGCTGTTACTCAACTCTTTGCCCCGGCAATCGTTTCAGATGTAAGAATAAACCAGGCTTATGGAGAAGGAGATCTACACTATAGACCAGCTACAGCAGTTAGACGACCTGACGATAATGCACTACATGGCACCTGTTATTGTAGTGCTGGTTGTAGCCGAGTGGCTGATCGGGTACTATAAGAACAGGCACTACTACGATAACAAAGATGCCCTGGCGGCGCTCGCCATTGGTGCTGTAAATGCTGTGCTGGGTGCTGGCCTTAAAATATCGTTGTTCGCCATTGCGATGGTTATCTACAACATGGTGCCCTGGGCTATGCCGCGTACGTGGTGGGGTTTTGTAGCCTGTTTTGTCGCTGTTGATTTCTGCCGGTACTGGGCGCACCGCATCTCGCATGAGCAGCGGTTCTGGTGGGCTACCCACGTCACGCACCACTCTTCGCACAAAATGAACTTCTCCGTCTCGTTCCGCACGGGTTGGACCAACCATATTAAGTTCGTGTTCTTTATACCAGTGCCACTGTTAGGAGTAGATCCCTTTACATTTTTTGTGTGCCACCAGGTAGCAGTGCTGTACCAGTTTTTTGTGCATACCGAGTTGGTGGGCAAGCTGCCTGCTGCCATCGAATACGTTTTTGTAACGCCTTCACACCACCGGGTGCATCATGGCTCCAATCCTGCTTACATTGATCGCAACTATGGCTCTACCTTCATCATCTGGGACAGGCTTTTCAACACTTTTGAGCCCGAAACAGAGAAGCCCGTCTATGGCCTGACCAAACCCGTTAACTCCTACAA
>DATBUF010000206.1:0-2673 GCA_036516435.1 Pontibacter sp. | reverse complement strand
CGGGGGCATAGCCGATTTTGTGGGCGATTCGCTGGGGCTGAGCGTGGCAGCTAAAAGTGTGGAGGCGGATACGATCATTTTTTGTGGTGTGAAGTTTATGGCCGAGACTGCCAAGATCCTGAATCCATCCAAACAAGTACTTTTACCGAGTTTTGATGCCGGCTGCTCGCTTGCCGAAAGTATAACCGGCGAAGATGTTCGGATGCTGAAGAAACTATGGCCTGGCGTACCGGTGGTTGCCTACATCAACACCTACGCCGAAACCAAGGCTGAGGCAGATATTTGCTGTACCTCGCGTAATGCGCTGGACATTGCCCGTTCTATGGAAGGAGACAAGCTGATCTTTCTACCTGACCTGTACATGGGCCGCAACCTGCAGTCCAAAATTAAAGCGGAGACCGGCAAAGAACTCATACTGTGGGAAGGCAGATGCGAAGTGCATGAGCAGTTTACACCACAGCGCATCAACGGCCTGAAAATGATGTACCCCGAGGCGCAGGTACTGGTGCACTGGGAAGTACCCAACAATACCGTAGCCGAAGCGCTGACCGGAGCAGGTGGTGTGGTGGGTAGTACCTCTGACATTATCCGGTTTGTGGGCGAAAGCCGGAACAGGCAGTTTATACTGGGTTCAGAGTGTGACCTGGGTGCTACGTTGCGCGGCATGTATCCGCAGAAAGAATTTATAGTGCCCTGTATCAAGTGTCCGCACATGAAGCAGATAACTATAGCCCGTACATTGGATGCACTACGCGCGATAGGTACTGAAAAGGAGAAGTTATTTGAAGTGACTCTGGAAGAGGAAATCATCCGGAAGGCGTTGACTCCGATAGAGCGGATGCTGGCTTTTGCATAAATGGAATCCCTGAAGTACGATTTTATAGTGCTGGGCAGTGGCATTGCGGGGCTTACGTTTGCCCTGGAGGCTGCCGCGCATGGGAGGGTGTTGGTGATCTGTAAAGCTGCCTTGCGGGAAACCAACACCGCCTATGCCCAGGGCGGTATCGCAGCCGTGCTGAGCAGTGCAGATTCGTTTGAGCAGCACATGCAGGATACTTTAGCAGCAGGCGCTGGTTTGTGTGATGAAGCTGCCGTACGATTTATGGTAGAGCGCGCGCCGGAAAGTATAACATGGCTGCAACAGCAACAGGTAAATTTTGACAATGCTCCTGACCAAACTATAGCCCTGGGCCTGGAAGGCGGTCATAGCCGGCACCGGATTGTGCATGTAAAAGACCATACCGGGTTAAGTATACAACAGGCATTAGGTGAGGCAGCATGCAGGCAACCGAACATAACAGTTCTGGAGCACCACATGGGGCTCGAACTGCTGACCCGAACTATAGAACAGGAGAGCGTTTGCTGTGGCGTGCAGGTACTGGATCTGAAAGGCGGAAACTATAAAACTATAGTTACAAAGGCAGTAGTCTTAGCCACCGGCGGCTCCGGGCAGGTATACAGCCATACCACCAACCCTGCCATTGCCACCGGCGATGGTTTGGCAATGGCCTGCCGGGCAGGTGCCAGTATCAGCAACATGGAGTTCTTTCAGTTTCACCCTACTGCGTTATACGATCCCGCTTCTGCAGATACCTTTCTGATCAGTGAGGCCTTGCGTGGGGCAGGGGCAGAGTTAATATTGCCGGATGGTGCCCCCTTTATGCACCGGTATCACCCTTTGGGTTCGCTGGCGCCGCGCGATGTGGTGGCCCGTGCTGTGTACGAGCAAATGCAGTTACACCAGTCTCCCTGCTTATACTTGGATGCCAGCCATTTACCTGATGGCGTAGTGCAACAAAAATTCCCGTCCATCTACAACCGTTGCAAAAGTATAGGCATAGATGCAGAAAAAGAACTTATACCAGTAGTGCCGGCCGCGCATTACCAGTGCGGTGGTGTGCAAACCAACCCGCAGGGGCAAACAACTATAGCTGGCTTATATGCCTTGGGTGAGGTGGCGTGCACAGGCGTGCATGGGGCGAAACGCCTGGCCAGTAATTCGTTATTGGAAGGGGTGGTATTTGCACGATCAGCTGCTGCACATGCTATCAGCATAGCGCAGATAGGGCAAGCTCCGCTCCCGCAAAGTACGATAAGCTTCTTACCTGACGCACACCAGGATGAGGCAGTGCTTCAGGTAAGGGCCTCGCTGCAGGCTTTGATGTGGCAATATGCCGGTATAGTGCGCACTAAAGCAGGACTGCAGCTGGCATTGCACGAACTGGCAGCAATGCAACAGGAGCTGCTCCAATTAAAGCATTTCTCGGGTGCTTACCAGGAAACCCTGAACCTCTGTACGATAGCTAGTCTTGTATTGCAGGCTGGTCTGTGCCGGAAGCAGAGTGTAGGCGGACATTACATCAGCAATAATGCACAACTGCCACTTTACGCTTAGTCTGCCGGGGCAGGAAACCGTCTGTTCTGCATTTCCCAAACTATAGCATTTCCTTTTTCCGGGCTTTAAACTCTAACTATAGGTAGGGTCGTTTCATTCTCTTTTTTCTCATCCTGAAAGGATCTTGTGGGCCCGTAGCATCAGCTTAACCTCCGGGGGGAGGGGCCCTCTTTCTCCCACCAAGATTCTTAACAGAATGACAGTAGGTTTTGGACCTGTTTTTCTTTGAATGAAATGACCCTGCAACTATAGGGCCTGTACAGGTACCTGCAGCATAC
>DATBUF010000205.1:0-3407 GCA_036516435.1 Pontibacter sp. | reverse complement strand
CCCCATAACTATAGCTGAAAAGTCCCCTTCAAAGGTGGACTTTTCTACTGAACGGATTTAAACCACTGGTCAAACAATTAACACTAAAGCAGGTTATCAAACGTACATTATACTTCAATAGAACTATATGAAAAAACTGGTTAAACTTTTGGCGCTGGTGCCTGTAATAGGAATGATGGTGGCCTGCTCGGGTTCAGGGAATAACAACGGCAGCACCGCAGCTACAACTATCAATACCACAACCGATAAAACTATGGCAACAGAAACACAAACCAAGGAAGATTTCTACAACTTTAAACTGACGTCGCTGGATGGACAGGAAGTTGATTTTTCGAAGTATAAAAGCAAAAAAGTGCTGTTGGTGAACACCGCATCGGAGTGTGGTTACACGCCGCAGTACGCTGACCTGGAGCAACTACACGATACGCACGGCGATAAGGTAGTAATCCTGGGTTTTCCGGCCAACAACTTTGGCGGGCAGGAGCCTGGCTCTAACGAAGAGATCGCTTCGTTTTGCCAGAAGAACTATGGCGTGAGCTTCCAGATGATGGAGAAGATCTCAGTAAAAGGAGAAGACCAGCACCCGCTTTATACCTGGCTGGCGCAGCATGCCCCGAACCACGAAGAGCCTACCTGGAACTTCTGCAAGTACCTGGTAAACGAGCAGGGCGAAGTGGTGGCATTTTTCCCGTCTAAAGTGAAACCGATGGGAGAGGAGATCATTACAGCCATTAATCAGTAAAATAGCTATAGTTGCAGTAGCAAACAGCAGATTAACTTGACAACAACAGAACATACATCCCGAAATCCAGGTCTGGTAAAGGCCTGGATTTCGGCTTTTAGACCGCGCACGTTGCCTTTGGCACTCTCCTGCATCGGCATGGGGGGCTTTATGGCAGCAGCCAACGACTTTTTTAACGGAACTATAGTTGCGCTTTGCGTACTCACCACCCTGTTCCTGCAAATTCTCTCTAACCTGGCCAACGACTACGGCGACTCCAAACACGGGGCAGACAGTGTACACCGCGAAGGCCCGTTGCGTGCTGTGCAGGCCGGGCATATTACAGCCGAGCACATGAAAAAGGGTATGGTGGTGTTCAGCCTCTTATCACTGGTGTCGGGGTTGGTGTTGCTGTGGGTAGCGTTTGGAGCCGAAGGGGTGTTGCTGGCACTGCTCTTTCTGGGCTTAGGACTGGCCTCTATCTGGGCGGCAATCAACTATACGGCGGGAGCAAAGCCTTACGGTTATGCCGGGTTGGGTGATATTTTTGTGTTTGTCTTTTTCGGGCTGGTAGGCGTGCTGGGTACGTACTTTCTGCAGGCGCAAACCCTGGATGCTATAGTTGTACTTCCGGCCCTGGTGTGCGGCTTTTTTGCTACTGCTGTGCTCAATGTAAACAACATCCGGGATATTAATTCTGACCTGCTGGCCGGCAAACATTCCATACCTGTACGGATCGGGCCAAAACGGGCGCGTATGTATCACCTGTTTCTGCTGATGGCCGGTACTGTATGTGCCTTCGCGTATGTAGCACTTAACTTTTATAGTTGGTGGCAGCTGCTCTTTATAGTTGCCGTGCCGCTGCTCATCGTAAATGGCGTAAACGTGTGGCGCAAGCAAACATCCAAAGAGCTCGACCCTTACCTGAAGCAAATGGCCATCACGACGCTGCTGTTTGTACTGCTGTTCGGGGTGGGGCAGGTGCTATAAAGCTTTATAGTTATGAGAACTAAAGTGTGGGCATCTCCTGATTCAGAGTGTAAATAACAACGCCTGCAACTATAAATTGCAGGCGTTGTTTCGTATTCTCTTGAGCTCACATGCTATAGTTATCGCTTCACAAACTCTACGCGGCGGTTATTGGATTTTGCTTCCGGGGTGCTGTTTTTATCGAGTGGTTTGGTTTCCCCGAGTCCTTTGGCCTCCAGGCGATCTGCCTTAATGCCTTGTTCTACCAGGTAAGTTTTCACAGCATCAGCGCGTTGCTGGCTTAGCTTCAGGTTTGCTTTGTCATCGCCATCGCTGTCGGTGTGGCCTTCAACTATAAAATTGAGTGCTGGCTGTTCTTGCATCAGCTGGGCTATACTTGCCAGCGTACCCATAGATTCGGGGCGGATGCTTGCCTGATTTACATCGAACTTAATGCCGTACGTGATGATTCTGCCATCAGCCATCACCTGGTCGTAAAGCTTTTTACCACCCTCCGCTACCAGCACGTTTTTCACCAATGTATTGGCATCAACACGTTTGTCTACTTCAATGCGCATGCCGGTAGGTTTGCCGGTTACATTCGGTATGTTTATCAGGCGCTGGTCATCAAGATATACTTTCATGCTGCGCTTGTTGAAGGCAATGGCCACATGCCGCCACTGGTTCTTTATTTCCTGTGCTTTCAGTTCTTCCGACTCCGAGCCGAACGTCTTAAACCTTGCCATATTAGCCCGTATCTCAATGCCGTTCCAGAAGTCGCCTTGCAGCTCCTGCTTATAGTTGGAGTTATCATCCACAAAATAAATGTAGTAGGCCACGTTTGGGTTATCGTCGTCGAAGAACAGGTCCATTTCTACAGTAAAGGTTTCGGGTAGCCACTGCTCCTTTTTCATGAGCGGTTTAATGCTTGTCGTAGAACGCACCAGGTTAATCACGTGCTCACCCCCGAAGTTGGCTACCTCTGCATTTCCGTCGTTCAGGTCCCAGCGCGAAGGGAACTCTCCAAGCTCTTCACCCGAAAGGTTATCCGAGAAAATGACTTTATCACCGGGCACAAAATCATACTTCGACCAGGCTTTCATGTTCCCTTCTCCAGCGGAGGCTGCAGCGCCTTTGCTACCGGAAGCTTCATTTTTGGCTGTCCTTTCACTTCCAATCTTCTTCTTGCCATCCACCGCATCGTCAATGGATTTATCGATCTTCTGGTCTACTTTCTGGTTAAGCTTGTTCTTGATTTTGTTGCCAATGTCGAACTGAGCATGGGCAGGCAACACCAGCATGGCCAGTAACAGCATACCGGCGATTGTAGCAATCATTTTTTTCATAGTTGGTAATTAGATTAGATGATTAGACTACAAATTTATATCATGTAATTATACTTATAAAAATTTGTGTATATGTAATCCGTGAATATCGGATTGCTTGTGGGTAAACCTATAGTTTGGTTGGGTGAGAGTAGGATGTCAAGAGCTCTTCAGGACCTGACTGTAACAAAAAAGCCCGCTGGTGTAGCGGGCTTTGGGGACTATAAACTATAGTTACGATATCCAGGGGATGTTCTTGAAGTCCGGCTTCCGTTTCTCCAGGAAAGCATTGCGGCCTTCTTTGGCTTCTTCCGTCATGTAAGCCAGGCGGGTGGCTTCGCCGGCAAATACCTGCTGGCCCACCATGCCGTCGTCGGTCAGGTTAAAGGCAA
>DATBUF010000204.1:0-4184 GCA_036516435.1 Pontibacter sp. | reverse complement strand
TTTCAGTGCATTTAGCGTACGCTCACTTCCTTTTCTAACAGAAAAGCACGTAGTTCATCCATTACAGGATCTATTCTGCTGATGCGCCTTTTGTGGCCACTCTTTAGTTTCAGATCAAGAAAGTTGTTCCCGTTCCTTTTCGTAAAAGTTGCTGCTGAAATCTCCTGCAGGGCTATTTCGGCTTTTGTAGTTCTGAATATGGAAAGCACAAGCAGCACAAGATGCGAGATTCCAATAACAGTTCCTGTCCAGAGCAGGAACTGATCTCCGGTTTTGATGTATCGTAAAACCGAAATAACGCCATACACGATCCAGATAGAGGAGGATAGCATTCCCCTGATCTTTTCCTTTTTAGCATCGTCTCTGATGGTGATGCTGCGCTCGCTCAACCTAATCTCACCTTTACCTACTTGTAAAACCTGCTCCATTTAACTTATAGTTAGCTTGTAGTTTATTTCGTACGCTGCTCCGTTTGTGGCGGTAAAAACACTCCTACTCGTAAAATTCTTTGGCAAATCTTACTGTTCCCTGCACATTCTTCAATCCATCTTCCACCAGTTCTATAGCCATACAATTTTCCTCCGGCACATTAAAAGGAAATAGTATGCCATAAACATCGGCACGGTTATAACCGAACCTGGGGTAGTACTTTTCATGCCCAAGCAGCACAACTGATTTAAAGCCGAGCCTTATTGCCTCCTCATGTGCCTGCCGTATCAGCATCCCGCCTATTCCCTGCCCCTGATACGCCGGGAGTACAGAAACCGGGGCCAGCACCAGAGATTCTGCCTGGCTTTGCCCGCCCTCAATGGTAACTTTGGTTAGTAAAATATGCCCCACAAGTTTATCACCAACCTCTGCAACTAACGATAACTCCGGAACAAAAGACGCTGACGTTCTGAGTCTTTCAACAAGGTAGTGCTCCTGGTGGTCGCTTTGCTCCAGGTCGCGGAAGGCCTTCTCCACCAGATCAAATACTCCGCTATAGTCTGCAGACGTCTCTTGTCTTATTTTTACCAGCATAATTTACTTACTTGTATAGCAGCCTACAATAGTGATTCTCTGCTTTTCCTAGGTGCCGCTAGGGCCTTTGTTTATTAACCGATAGCAGGAGTGCAGACTTTGCTAAGATATACTGTATTCCTGGCCGTATAAGTTCAGTTAAATATAGGTAATCTTATACCAGCAAACTATAGGTTGTTACCCGCTACCCTAAAATAAAAGCCGGCTATACGTTAGCAGTATAGCCGGCTTTTAACTTTATAGTTTACCTATAGTTTACACGTCGATACGGGCGTACTTGGCGTTGCGCTCGATAAAGTCGCGGCGTGGACCTACCTCATCGCCCATCAGCATCGAGAACAGGTGATCAGCTTCTGCAGCCGATTCTATAGTTACCTGCTTCAGGCTTCTTACATCCGGGTTCATGGTGGTGGTCCAGAGCTGTTCCGGGTTCATTTCACCCAGACCTTTGTAACGCTGCACGTTCACGCTGTCTTCCTTGCCTTTGCCCAGGTCTGCGATCGCCTCCATGCGGTCCTGCTCGCTCCAGCAGTAACGTTCTTCTTTACCTTTCTTAACCAGGTACAACGGTGGCAGCGCAATATACACGTAGCCCTTCTCAATCAGCTCTTTCATATAGCGGAAGAAGAAAGTCAGGATCAGGGTACGGATGTGCGAACCGTCCACGTCAGCATCCGTCATGATGATGATTTTGTGGTAGCGCAGCTTCTCGAGATTAAGTGCTTTTTCGCCCTCTGCAGTACCAAAACTCACCCCGAATGCTGTGATCATGTTCTTGATCTCTTCATTCTCGTAGATGCGGTGTTCCTGCGCCTTTTCTACGTTCAGAATCTTACCACGCAGTGGCAGAATAGCCTGGAACTTACGGTCGCGCCCCTGTTTGGCAGATCCACCTGCCGAGTCACCCTCTACCAGGTAAATTTCGCAGTTCTCGGGGTTGCTATCAGAGCAGTCGGCCAGTTTGCCGGGCAGGCTGGTGCCGGAAAGTACGTTTTTGCGCTGCACCATTTCGCGGGCCTTGCGGGCTGCGTTACGGGCTTGTGCTGCAAGTATTACTTTCTGCACAATAATGCGCGCTTCTTTCGGGTTCTCTTCCAGAAACTGGTTCAGCATTTCGCCAACGGCTACATCCACTGCACCGGATACCTCAGAGTTACCCAGTTTGGTTTTCGTCTGTCCCTCAAACTGCGGCTCCTGCACTTTCACCGATATAACCGCTGTCAGGCCTTCTCTGAAGTCATCACCGGCAATATCGATTTTCAGTTTATCCAGCATCCCTGATTTCTCAGCATACGCCTTCAGGGTACGGGTAAGGGCACGACGGAAACCGGCAACGTGCGTACCGCCTTCTATCGTATTAATGTTGTTTACATATGAGAAGATATTCTCGGTATAGGAAGTGTTATACTGCAACGCGATCTCTACCGGTACGCCGTTCTTTTCGCTTTCCACGTGGATAGGCTCCGGGATCAGGTTTTCGCGGGTTTCATCCAGGTAAGCTACAAACTCCTTCAGACCACCTTCTGAATAGAAAGAGTCGCTCAGTGCCTCGCCCTGCTCGTTCAGTTCGCGCAGGTCTTTCAGGTTGATGCGGATACCTTTGTTCAGGAAAGCAAGCTCGCGCAGGCGGCTGGCAACAGTATCATACTTAAACTCGGTTACTGTGAAAATAGAGTCGTCCGGCTTAAACGTTACTATAGTACCGGTACGGTCTGTGGCGCCGATCTCGCGAACAGGGTAAGCAGGTATACCAATGTTATAGTGCTGCTCAAACACCTTTCCACCGCGGTGCACTGTTACGTGCATGTCCGTAGAAAGTGCGTTAACGCAGGACACCCCCACACCGTGTAAGCCACCGGAAACTTTGTACGTATCTTTATCGAACTTACCACCGGCGTGCAGTACTGTCATTACTACTTCCAGGGCTGAGCGTCCTTCTTTGTGGTGAAAATCGGTAGGAATACCACGGCCGTTATCAGATACCGTAACGGAGTTATCTTCGTTGATGGTAACATTGATCTCATCGCAATGGCCGGCAAGAGCTTCGTCGATGGAGTTGTCTACAACCTCCCACACCAGGTGGTGCAGGCCTTTTATGCCAATATCGCCGATGTACATGGCCGGTCGCTTCCGAACTGCTTCCAGTCCTTCGAGTACCTGTATGCTATCTGCTGAATAGTTATTTGCGTTTGTTGCTTCTACTTCACTCATGTGTGTTAATAGGGTAGATTAATAGGTAAAATTACCACTTTTATTTCGTTTATACTATACTTTAAAGCGCTAAAAACGGACTGTGCTGTGGCAAACCGGGTCCATAGTTTACTGGCAGGTAACCACAACTATATAGTAACAAAACAACACAGCCTTTAGTGCCTGTATCTCAATAGTATACAACTATAAAAACACTGAGAGCCGCCCATTTTCACAGGCAGCCCTCAGGTAATCTGAAAACAGGAAAAAATCAATTACTTAAACGGGCCTTTACTTTTACCCGCGCCACCATGCGGCGGTTAAAATCATAATAATCAGGGCCGTAAGGCTGTATATTGTCGAGCTCCTCTATACTAACTATCTCATAGGTCTTATTGTTATCAGCTTTCAGAAAATCGAGCTTGGCTTTTGCATTATCAAGTGCTTTGGCCAGTATTTCCTTCTGAACGGCGATCTTCTTTGCCGGATCAATAAAGGTCCCCATCATGTTCAGGCTAAAGGGTACATTGCGCTTCAGCAGGTCGTCGGCAATGCGCTGGTAAGTAGCGCTATCGGCAACGTTTACGAGATAGGTCACCCCTACCTGGTACATGTCTTTGGTAATGCGCTTGCCCATCTGCTCGGGCATGTAGTTCAGGTAAATGTTGTCGTTGGTTTTTACCATGCCTGGCAGTTCTTTCTGCAACGAGTCGGCCCACACCTGAAACTTCTGGCGCATTTCCATCGGGCCATTGTACGACAGGTTCAGTTTATAACCTGCATCCGGTGTAGCCTGGTCGTACTCCCCTATCACTTCGAGGTAACGCTCGTCGTCTGTTGTGTGTTGCTGCTGGCAACCGGTACTAAATGTGGCGCTGCCAGCTAAGGCCAGCACCCACAGGCTCATTTTTTTCATAGTTGAATAGTAGTTTTCTATATAGTGTTTCAACATCCAGAACCGTGCCAGTTGT
>DATBUF010000203.1:0-3689 GCA_036516435.1 Pontibacter sp. | reverse complement strand
ATAATCCGCCCAGCTGTCCAAAATTAGTTTGGTAAATAGTTGTGAGATTGTTGCTCGTAATAGCCTGTCCGTTAATATAGAGTGTACCCGAAGTAGGTAAGCTCCTGATCTGGAAAGCAGTGATGTAGCCATCCTCATCAGTTGCCGTTAAGGGACTTATAGGTGCAGGAGATGTGGTAGAACTTAATACAGGTTGTGTCGTGATAGCATCAGCTACTGGTACCTTATTGTTTGGCATGATCTCAATATTCAGGAAGTAGGATGCAACATTGGATTCAGCACCTTTATCATCTACTGCCTTGTACAGAAATTCCAGTGTAACAAATTTGACCCCATTTTCAGGATAGTAATACAACTGACCAGAATTAAGATTAGACCCTGCTGTTAATGGGTTACCACCAGATGCAACAGCATACAAAGAACCTGAGCTAGGCGTACTTACAATAGTGTACCTTCTGATCTCCCCATCTAAATCTATTACATCAAGTAGTTTCGGAAGCAGTATTCTAGTCTTTTCTTTACTGGAAATCTCATTTGATCTGATATTTCTTGCGATAGGAGCTGCATTTACAGGGATGTTATAAATACCAATAGCCTCATTCTGAGTTCCCTGCTTGTCTATAGTTTTGTAAGTAAAAGATGCCGTGCCGTAAAAAGTTGGTTCAGGATCAAAGGAGAGTTGCTGCGCCTGGCTTGGGCTGATTTCTTGTCCTGCCAACACGGGAACGCCCTGAATGAATAGCTTGCCCTGTAGCTGCTCAGGTAATTTTGTAATTCTGTAAGCTTCAATGGCTCCTTCTGTACCTATTGGGCGAAGTGCGTCGATGGGTTTGGCCGCATCTGTATTAGAAATTATACCAGAGTTAACTATAGTTACACTGTTAACACCCGTTACGGTAGCTGTAACTGACTCCCGAAGTCCCTCGCAGCCAGCAGCGTTAACAGCAGCTACGTAATATGTTGTTGTTGCGCTAAGTTCCGGCGTTGTAAACGTGTGGCCACTTGTGCCGCTGATCGCGACACCACCTGCGGGAACAACATACCAGCGATAAGTGTAATTAGGCTGTGCATCTACGCTTAACTGAACCTGACCTACTCCTGTTCTGGAGCCGTTGTTTACTTTTGGCTTATTAGGCAAGCTACTAACTGCTACCTTGAACACTTTGCTATAGGTTTGCTGTTGGCCGCCGCTGTTTGCAAACCTTACCCTGAAGTACTTATTGTGGTAATCTGCGGATGCTGTAAACGTGTGTGTAAGAGCTGTAGCACCGCTTATGTTGCTAAAACTATTCTCTGCTCCAGTACTGCTAACCTGCCATTGTCTAACATCAGTATGCGTATTTTCTGGCAGTATTACTGCTTCCAGGCTTACCGTACTTCCTTCACAAGCCTGAACTATAGTTTGGGCATTTGCCAACGAGGGGAACACCAGCAGGAAGAGCCCTGTTAGCAGCAGAGCGAGCAAAACAGAACTCCTTTTGCTATTTACTCCCAAAGCGGTGATGCCACTTGACGCGTTTTGATATGCACGATCGGTGAGGTGGCTCGTTCCTTCTGTTTTTGAGCCGGATAATTTAGTTGAATGGTAGGGTGAGGTTGCTTGAGATACGTTTGGTGCCACAGTTGTTTTAGGTGAATTAAAGTTAATGTTTGCTTTATAGGTCTAGCAGGTACTTTTAGCCTGATAGGATAGGTTAAATGCTATTATTTTATTCTCAGAGTTAAACTTTTAATGTTCAAACTCTATCTTAAACATAATATATAAAAACCGAAATGTTTTGACTTTATGCGGGAAAACAGGCAACGGAGAGAACTAATAATAGAACTTAAATGATATTATTTGTTCTGTTTGTAATTAGTAGGATGCGAGAGGATAAAAAAATATAAGTTGTATTATAATTCTCTGGTTTGTTACGGAATGAGGTGAGGTAGTAGGGGTTGATGAATATTCTATTGTATTTTAATAATAATACTTGCTGCATTTCCGCCGAAGCCGGCAGCATTTATGAGAAGGCGACTTATTGGATAATTGGAAGGAAAAGTTTTTTTAGACAGGTAAGGGAAGAGGGTAGTGTTTTGAGTCCTGAGGACGTGCATACCATACTGTAAGCTTAGTGCGCCGGAGGCACCCAGGGTATGACCAAGCAGGTGCTTGTTGGTCGTAATATGGGGTAGGGTTTCTCTAAAAACTGCAATTATAGCCTGCAACTCTGCCGAGTCGCCGGCTGCAGTGCCAGGGGTATGGGTAATGATGCAGTCTACTGCCTGATCCTGCTCTGAGAGTTGAGAAAGGGCATGCTGCATGCTCTGCTGGAAATTCAGCCCGTTGGCTGAAATGCCGGTCTTGCTTTTAATAGGTTCGAAGCCAAAACCGATGCTCTCTACAACTATAGTTCCGGGCAATAGGCTTATTTCCGGCACAAGCTCCAGTGCAAATACGGCTGCACCTTCGCCCAGTACAAAGGTGTTTTGTCTCACCTCAGCATAAGGCTGGCAGGGGTAAGCATGGTCGTGTAGTTTGGAGTAGATGCCAACAGCTTTCATCTGGGCAATGGTGAAATCGGTGAGGGGAGCCTCAGTGCCACCAGCTAGGAATCGTTTGGCCATACCTGCCTTTAGCCAGGCTGCTGCATTCGCCACAGCCATAAGCGCTGTGCTGCAGGTAATAGAGTGGCTGATTTGTGCTCCGCCTGCATTTACCGCATGTGCCACCCAACTTGACAGGTTACCCAGCGTAGTAGTTGGCGAAGCGCCTGACGAGAGGTGCCCCTGCTGAAAGGCTGTATAGTGCTGTTCAAACATGTCTGTAGCACCCCGCGATGAACCGATATTTACTCCCAGCTCGTGATCGGTATAGTTTTCCTGAAGCCAGCCAGCCTGGGCTGCCGCTTGCTGTGCTGCATATACAGCCAGTAGTACCGACCTGTCGAGTTGCCTGTAGTTCGGATTCATTTGCAGGAGTAGCTGTAGTTGCTGTTCTGCAGTTTCAGGTAGGGCGGCTACAGGAGTTGGCTGCCCGTGGTGGTCTATCGTTTTAAAAGCAGGAATACCCGAGGTGTAGGCGTCTGTAATAGCCTCTGCTGTATGGCCTAACGGGGAAATAACGCCGCAGCCTCTGATCACGATATGTTGTTTACCGGTTTTCAAACTGCTGCAAAGATACGTCAGAACCAGCTATCCGAAGTTTTATCGGGCTAAAATAATGTTTGTAGTTGGATTGAAGGGGAATTATGAGGAAGGGGTGAGTTAGTGTAGGCTATAGTTGGTGTATGCTTGTTGCAAAGCTATAGTTGGCTATAGTTGACTATAGTTGCTGGATTGCCACAAGCTGTTGTTTCATAGCTTTCTGTATTCCTGGGAGCTTTACTTACCTATAGTTGTCATAGTCAGCTTTGGTGCCCTCCTGGGCCGGGAGGCCCCGTCTTCGGGCATCGCGCTGCTGCCTTTTTGCTATCCTCCTGCGTCGGATTGCCTGCGGCATCGCAACAAGTCAAAGGCGCTCAACCCAAAGACTGTGATCATTTCGATAGTAGCTGCTGTAGTTTAGTTCAGCAAGCTATAGTTTCGTAGCCTTGTTCGTGGTTGTAGTTCCGTAGGGACAGGTCGCGACCTGTCCGCTCCTGGTCTGGAACTATGAAACTATGGCTGCAACTATAGCTAAAGCTCGATTACTGGCGCGGGTTTGCAAC
>DATBUF010000202.1:0-3205 GCA_036516435.1 Pontibacter sp. | reverse complement strand
CCTTTTATAGTTCCTTTCTGCAGATGCGCCACCAGCGCCGCCTGATCTACCACTTCGCCGCGTGAGGTGTTCAGAAACCAGACCGGCTTCTTAAAACCGCTGAAGAAAGCATCATCGGCAAAGCAGTCATTTTCTGGAATGTACGGAATGTGCAGGCTCACAATATCGGCTTCGGCTTGTATCACTTCCATAGACACCTGCTCTGCCGGTATGGCTACTTTTTCGGGGGCAAACTTATCGTAGGCTAGTATACGGCAGCCGAACCCCTGCAGCACACGGGCAAAGCGCTGTCCCATGTTACCATAGCCAAGAATGCCGATGGTTTTACCGCTAATCTCCTCGCCCCGGTTCTCTTCGCGCAGCCATACTTTGTTGCGCACCTGCTGGTCGGAGCGGACAATGTTGCGCATGAGCGAGAGCAGTAACCCCAATGTAAACTCCCCTACCGCCTGGCTGTTTCCTTCGTTGGCAGCCAGCAACGCAATATTCCGGGATGCCAGCGCATCGGCATCAATGTTATCTACACCGGCGCCGGCGCGGGCTACAAACTTCAGCTTAGCGGCCTTGGCTATAGTTTCAGCCGTAATCTGCATCTTGCTTCTAACTATAAGTCCGTCACAGTCAGCCAGTGCCTCGCTTACTTCGACCGGGTTTATAGTTGGGCGGTATTCTGCCTGCACGCCTATAGTTTCCAGCATCGGGAAAATGCTCGGGTGCATCTCGTCTATGATCAGGACACGCATAAGAGTTTGGGAGTTAAGGGGTTGTGGAGTTAAACTGATTTATGAACTATAGCTACTAAATGAGCTGAATTCATAATTCACAATTCATACTATAGATTATAGAGCATATGCGCTACTCCAAAGTAGATCGTCAGCCCCAGTAAATCGTTTGTAGTTGTAATAAAAGGCCCCGCAGCAACGGCAGGGTTTATGCCAAATTTATCCAGGATCATCGGCGTCAGGGTTCCCATCAGCGAGGCCAGCATCACTACCGAGAAAAGCGCCACCGATACCACCATCGCCAGTTTCACATCTGCCCTGAAAAGGTACGTAAACGTGAACACCATTGTAGAAATGATCAGGGCATTGAGCAGGGCCACCATCACCACTTTAAAAATACGCTGGGCAAAGTTATCGAACACTACTTCGTTAGAAGACAGCGTCTGGATGATGATGGAGGAAGACTGAATGCCCACGTTACCACCTGTTGCCGTAATTAAAGGCACAAACAGGGCCAGCGCCGGAAGTATGGCAATGTCATTCTCAAAGAGTTCCATAAACTTGGCAGCCAGCAGACCACCCACCATGCCAATGACCAGCCAGGGTATACGCGAGCGCGAGATCCGGAAAATACTGTCGTCTTCTTCTACATTCTCGGTAATACCGGTCATGAGCTGACGGCTGAGTTCGGCCTGCTCCTGCATTACGTCTACCACGTCGTCGATGGTGATGCGGCCCAGCAAACGGCCCTGTATGTTAACTACAGGAATGGCTTCCAGGTCATACTTCTGCATCACGCTTACTACTTCATTCTCGTTCCGGAACGACTCAATAGAAATCACATCGGTACTATAGATGTCTTTTACCAGCTTGTCATCATGCGAGAGCAATAAGGCCTTCACGCTCACACGCCCTACCAGGGTATCGCGGTTATCAACTACGTACACCGTATAGATGCGCTCCACATCTTCAGCCTGCCTCCTGATCTCTTCGATACACTGCCGTACGCGCCAGTTCAGGTTTACTTTAATAAGCTCTTTCGCCATCAAACCGCCTGCACAGTCTTCTTCGTAGTGCAGCAGGTCCAGAATGTCGGCTGCTTTTTCCTCATTGTCCAGCAGGGCCAGCACCTCTTCACGCGTCTGCACCGATTGCTCGTTCAGGATGTCCACAGCATCATCGGAGTGCATCAGGTTGATGTAGCGGGCAATCTCGGCAGAGGTAAAATACTGCAGAAAATCAGTACGGATGTCGTAGTCCAGGTCGCTCAGGATCTCCGATCCCACTTCCGGGGGCAGCAGATCCATCACGTACTTCGATTCGTTGGCATCCAGTTCGTAGAGCACTGTGGTAATATCAGCCGGGTACATGTCGGCCATCGTACTCAGTATAAATTCCGAGTCCTTGCGTTCAATGGCTTCCTCTACCTGGTTGATATATTCTCTTGTGATCTCTACCTGCATACGCTTATTTATGCTGCTCTACCAGCTGTGTTAAGGCTATAAAATCCTGCACCGATAATTGCTCGGCACGCTTGTCGAAAACGGGCTGCGCCTGTATTTCAGGCGGCAAGTTATAATTTTTGAGACAGTTACGCAGTGTCTTGCGCCGTGTTCCGAAACTCAGTTTTACCACTTCAAAAAAGAGCCTCTCGTTACAAGGCAGTTGCACTACCTCATTCCGCAGCAAACTGATAACACCCGACTTTACTTTGGGCGGCGGATGGAACACATGTTCGTGCACTGTAAAGTTGTAGGTTATAGTATAGAAAGCCTGCAGCAGCACACTCAGGATGCCGTATGTTTTAGAGCCCGGAGGCGCGGCAATGCGCTCAGCCACTTCCTTCTGTATCATGCACACCACTTCGGGTACCACGTCGCGGTGCTCCAGTACTTTAAAGAAGATCTGGCTCGAAATGTTATAAGGAAAGTTACCAATGATGGCGAACTTGCCCGGGAACAGCTTGCTCAGGTCGGTTTTCAGAAAGTCGGCAGAGATGATGCGGTCCTCCAGGGCAGGAAAGTGCTCCTTTAAATAAGCAATAGATTCCCGGTCTATGTCTACCACAGTGGTTTTGTACTCTTTGTGCTGCAACAGGTACTGCGTGAGCACACCCATTCCCGGGCCAATTTCCAGCACATCCTCTACCCCGCCGGGCATGGTGAGTTGCTCCACAATTTTCTGGGCAATGTTCTGGTCGACCAGGAAATGCTGGCCTAAATGTTTTTTCGGACTTACTTTACTCACGTTGTACAGGTTATAGTTTCCGGCAACATATTATACTTTTCCCCGGAAACCCGTTATAGCTTATTGGTGCGAAGGTAGCATGGCTGCTTGTTTTCGCATTACGTTTTATAGTTACTATATTGCAGCCTTCAAAGATACGAACGACAAATGCCAACACAACTTAAATACAACACAAGCTTCGCGAAAAATACCGATCTGGCACTTATTATAGCCGCTGACAAGGTAAACGAGCTGCC
>DATBUF010000201.1:0-2773 GCA_036516435.1 Pontibacter sp. | reverse complement strand
CTTGAATCCAAGCATAGCGCTTTGCCACTGCTTTTATGGACGTGAAACTTGTTTTGAAAGCTATTTACATAATGGCTAAAGAAGCTATAAAAGTCGCTAACCCGCTCTTCCGATTTGTCATCTTTGATAATAACTTCCTTATCTAGGAAAACATCTTCGAAACCCACAAATTCATCAGGGTCAGTATTCTTAACTTTATGTTTTTTGATCTTAAGTGTGTAGCAATCTAGTTTGACTTCTTGTGCCATAGCTTGGTAAGTTTAATTGAATATAAGCTAAGCAATATATGTTAAAATATCATTAATTATAAAAAAAGATTAAGACAGGCATTTTTGCACCAGAGTAAGGATTGTGTAAGAAATTAGAACCAGTAGAGCCACTGAACTTATTGGATATTACTAGAATCGGACTCTTTTCTTCCTAATTTTGTTCTTCTTAAACTATAGCTGCCGAACTATAAGCCGGCTAAACTATAACTTGAACAAATCCGACTACACATACCTCATCAAGCAGAAGGCGCAGGAACTGGGCTTTATGTATTGTGGCATCTCGAAAGCTGATTTTCTGGAGGAGGAAGCTCCGCGTCTGGAGAATTGGCTGAAGCAGAACATGCACGGGCAGATGCACTACATGGAGAACCACTTCGACAAGCGCCTGAACCCGCGCCTGCTCGTGGAGGGAGCTAAATCGGTGGTGTCGCTGCTGCTCAATTATTACCCTGAAAAGGAGAACCAGCAGCCGGACGAGGATACACTTAAAATATCAAAATACGCCTACGGAACCGATTACCACTTCGTGATAAAAGACAAGCTGAAAACGCTGCTGAACTATATAAATGAAACTATAGGCGAGGTGGGCGGCCGTTGTTTTGTAGATTCGGCGCCGGTGCTGGACAAGGCCTGGGCCAAAAAGAGTGGACTGGGTTGGGTTGGAAAAAACTCCAACCTCATCACGCCGCAAGTCGGAAGTTTTTACTTCATCGCCGAACTCATCATTGACCTTGAACTGGACTATGACGGCCCCATCAAAGATTATTGCGGCTCCTGCACGAAGTGTCTGGACGCTTGCCCGACCAATGCTATAGTTGCGCCTTATGTGGTAGATGGCAGCAAGTGCATCTCCTACTTTACCATTGAGCTAAAAGACCAGCTACCTGCCGAGATGAACGGAAAGTTCGGCAACTGGGTATTCGGCTGCGATATTTGCCAGGACGTTTGCCCCTGGAACCGCTTCAGCAAACCACATAACGAGCCTGCCTTCAAACCACATCCGGAGCTGAAGCATATGAAAGCCAGCGACTGGCAGGAACTGACACACGAAGTATTCTCGCAGTTATTTAAGAAATCGGCGGTGAAGCGCACCGGCTATAATGGGCTGATGCGCAACATCCGGTTTGTGCAGGAAAACGACTCTTAAGCTAAACTATGGGTTCTGGCAAACACCTGATTAATGATAGGGAGGTACTTGCCCGAGAACTGGTCGTAGCACCATTGTTGTAGTTGCTGCAGCTCTTCTGCGGCTAAAAATTTAAAGGCCTTTCGGAGCTCTTTCTCAAACAGCATCTTGTCGAAGCTCACCTTCAGCAAAATGGTTTTCACGTATTCCAACATGTCAGATAGGTAAATAGAAACTTGTTCTATGCTCAGATACGGTTTTCTGTGCGAAAGGTGCTGATTGCAGAGGAGAATCACTGTGAAATACAATACTTTTTAAGCAGATGCGCTAAATGAATGAACTTTGGGCGAAGGGTGCAGTCATAAATTGTTAAATTTGCTAGGTAACCATGTTTGCTACTTTAAAACGGTATGCGTTCTATACTCCTGCTCTTCGTATTGCTGCTGTTACTGCCTGGCACTTTGCTGGCGCAGCAGATCAGTATTGAACTGGGTAAAAGCCCGCTCCCCATTAACCAGTACTATACCATTGGTATAAAGCTGCAGGATCAGCAACTGAAAGAATACACACCTTTCCCGGAGATTGAAGGGTTTAAAAAGAGCTCCAAATACTCCTCCACCGAAACCATTATTACAGCGGGCACCACAACCAAAATCCTGACGGTGTACCAGAACTATGCCCCCTTAGCCGAAGGCGAGTTTGTACTGAGGCCCTTCAGCTTGAAGGTGAACGGGCAAACGGTACAATCGCAGGGCGCAACTATAGTTGTAAGGCCCATGGCAGCTACAACGCCCAATACCAACCTGCCCGACCTGATAACACCGCAAGAGGAGCCTGAAACCACTCTGGATGAGCAGCCGGAATATATTGAGAAGGACGACAATGCTTTCCTGACGCTGTATACTAACAAAAGCGAAGTGTATGTGGGAGAGGGGTTTACGGTGGCGCTCTACTTTTACCTGGCAGCCGAAGACCAGCAACTGCTGGAGTTCTATGATTTCCAGAACCAGATTGCAGGAATCCTGCGCCAGCTAAAGCAGCCTAATGTTTGGGAAGAGGCCTTTGATTTTTCGGAGATAACACCGGAAAATGTGTTGGTAGCAGACAAGCCTTACCTGCGGTTTAAACTATATGAAGCCGTACTTTACCCGATTAACCTGGAACAGATCCGGTTTCCGCAGCTATCGCTTAAAATGCTGAAGTATAAGGTGGCTAAGCAACCTAACCTCCTGAACAATGAGCGCCAGGAAGGCTATAAAACATATTTTGCCCGTCCGCGCGAGGTAAGAGTAAAGCAGTTGCCGCCACACCCGCTCCGCGACGCTGTTCCGGTTGGCAGTTACCGCCTAAACGAGCAACTCTCCCGGAAAACAGCAGA
>DATBUF010000200.1:0-3597 GCA_036516435.1 Pontibacter sp. | reverse complement strand
AAGTTCCTGAAGAAGTATTGGAAACTCTTTCACGACAAAGACGGCAACTTTATAGTTAGCGATGACCAGCCAACCGCCGAAGAACTGAAGCTGCTGCACAAAACCATCAAAAAGGTAGAAGATGACATTGAGCGCTTCTCGTTCAACACGTCAGTTCCTACTTTCATGATCTGTGTAAACGAGCTGAGTCAGCTGAAGTCGAACAAGCGTGCGATACTGGAACCGTTGACTATCCTGTTATCATCTTACGCGCCACATATTACTGAAGAAATCTGGCAGAAACTAGGCCACACTGAAAGCATCAGCTATGCCGCCTTCCCGGAGTTTAAAGAAGAATACCTGGTAGAGAATACGTTTGAGTACCCGGTATCGGTAAACGGTAAAACGCGTGCGAAGATGACATTTGCCTTGGATGCACCGCGCGAGGAAATGGAAAAAGCTGTGCTGGCCGATGACCAGGTAACGAAGTTTTTCGACGGAAAAGCGCCAAAAAAAATCATTATAGTACCAAACAAAATCATCAATGTGGTAGTATAAGAGTATTCCATTTTACCAACTAACTTCATAAAAGCCGTCAGTCTCAACTCCTGACGGCTTTTGTATTTTGGAGCAGACATAAAAAAGGTGACGATGCAGTGCACCGTCACCTTCCGGGTAAGGTATAGTTATAGTTTAGTTAGTGGTCTCAACAGAAGCTGACCTGATTCTCTTGGTAGCTGACTTAATGGAATTTCGTACGCGGTGCAGCAGTTCGCTCAGTTGCTTTGCCTCCTCCTCGTTCAGGTCCTGCAGCAGGCTGTCCAGCAGTTGCAGTTCCGGCTCAATGGTATCCATCAGGTCGTGGCCACTTTCTGATAGCAGAATGTTAACCAGGCGCTTATCGTGGGGGTTCTGTTTTACAGTTACCAGTCCTTTTGCATTCAGGCGGCTCACCAGGCGCGATGTGTCAGACATTTTATCAAGCATCTTATCGCGCAGCCCTGAGGTTGAAATTGGCTCGGGATAGCTCTCCCTCAGAATACGCAAAGCATTGTATTGCTGTGTTGTCAGGCCATGCCGCTTAAAGAAGCTTTCATAGCCATTAAAAAGAAAGCCATAGGTATAAATAATGTTCAGGCTCGCCTTCTGCCATTCGTTGCGGATCTTAATCCCAACTTCATTCTCGAAATGCATAAATTAGTCTCAGGTGTGGTGTCAAGTATACTTAAAAATACTGAAAACTTCAGACAAACAGCTCAAAAAATCATCTGAACAGTAAAACTTTAGCTACTAACGCCAGATCCTAAAAAGATGAGCCTGCTTTGTTGGATGCCATACGTACTGAACACACCTGATGTTATTTTCCGGCTGATGGCAGGTCCTGAGAGGAGATTTTTAGCTTAGGTATACTACGCCAGCTGTTGCCTTCTTAGCGCAGCTATAGCCAAAAGTTACTGGTGCTGTAAACTCTGCCGCTGTATTTTAGTGAGTTTGGCAACTACCAGACTATAGGAGTCATCTATGAGCTGAAGTAGTAATGGCCTGGGTAAGCCTGCCATTGGCAGAACCGTATTCCAGTGTGCCTTGTTCATGTGGTAGCCTGCCCTGATCTCCGGATACTGTTCCCGCAGCACAACAGCTTTTTCGGGATTACATTTAAGGGTTATCCCCTGCTCGTACGCAGCTATGCTGCAGAGCGCGTACATCTTTCCGCATACCTTAAACACCAATGTATCAGCATCAAAAGGCAGTTCCTCGGTAGTGCCGGGTTTGGCGAGGCAGTAGTCTCTGAAATCTTCGATGTTCATAGAACTATAGGTAGTTATTAAACAAAAAAGGAGAACCATCGGGTGGCTCTCCTCTCTAAATAATGTATGTAAACTACAGATGCGTTATTATAAAGTAAAGCGCTCCTGCCAGAAACATCAGAATAGATATCTTGTTGATCGTGTGCATTGCCCGCAGGCTGAAATTACTCTTGCGGTTCGGGTCTTTCTTACGGAAAAAGTAAGTTGCCACTTCCGAAAAATCAAATAGTCCCTTCATATGAAATAAGTTTTCTTTTATAGTTGTGCCAGAACAACAGCCCCTGCTATACAACACTTAAAGGTAAGAAAAGATTTATACTTCGTTGCTTATTCTTCCAGCACTACAGGCTCAATCCAACGGTCGTCTTCGCGTATCAACTCAATCAGCTCGTCTACAGCCCGCTCGGCAGGCACCGATTTCTTTACCACATTCTGACCACGGTACAGCGCAATCTTATCTTTACCCACGCCCACGTATCCATAGTCAGCATCGGCCATTTCGCCGGGGCCGTTTACAATGCAGCCCATAATCCCGATCTTCACGCCTTTCAGGTGGTCGGTGCGCTTGCGGATCATGGCAGTGGTTTCCTGCAGATCGAATAGAGTACGGCCACAGCTCGGGCAGCTGATGTATTCTGTCTTACTCATACGGGTACGGGCTGCCTGCAGTATACCGAAACTCAATTTATTCAGGGCATCAATCGTTTGCAGCCACGCGCCTTTCTCCTGCTCCGGCAACAGTTCCGTGCTCAGCAGCACACCATCTCCCAGGCCATCAATCAGCAGACCACCCACATCAGTAGCGGCGTATAGTTGCACTTCATCGGCAGTCAGTTCGCCATAGGCGCGCCTCACAATACAGGGCACCTGCACCCCGTTGTTCATCAGCCTGAAGAAACATTTACGCATCTCCGGCATGGCGTGCTCGTTGGTGGTGTGCAGCATCAGAACGGCGGTGCCATCGGTTTTCAGTTGATCTAGCAACTCTGAAGTAAGCTCGCTTATAGTTGCCAGTATAAAATTAAGCTTATGGTCGCGCTCGGTATATGCCAGGTACTCTGTTGCGGTTAACATCGGGTGGCGGTGCTCGCTACGCTCCGACTTCAGCCACGAACTATAGTTCACGATCTCTTTCAGGCCGTTTGGCAGCATAAACGTAACCGGGGTGTCGCCTGTGTAAATGTAATCAGCGCCCAGGTCGTTCATGTTAAACTTATCGAGCAGCATCGAGTACAGATGGCCCACGCATTTTAGGTCGGCGTACTGCACATCGGTCAGGCGGCTCAGGTCGGCAATTACGCGCGGCACGTTCTGTGCACCCAGGTTGGCAACCTCTATTGTTTCGCGGCGGTGGTACTGAAACGGATCAACTGGCACGTTACAGATCGGCTTGATCGGGTCAGCTTTCTCAGCGCGGTTTGTATAACGGTCGATCAGGGCTTTGGCAACGGGCGCTTCGGCTTCCGGTGCTTCCGTTAGCGATACACGCACGGTATCTCCCAGGCCATCTTCCAGCAAGGTACCAATGCCAACTGCCGACTTAATACGTCCATCTTCTGCTTCGCCGGCTTCGGTTACACCCAGGTGCAACGGGTATGGCTGTAAACCTTCTTCATCCAGCTTCTGCACCAGCAAACGGTAAGCCTGCACCATTACCTGCGTATTTGATGCCTTCATCGAGATCACCAGGTCAAAATACCCTTCGGATTCGCAGATGCGGATGAACTCCAGCGCACTCTCCACCATGCCCAGCGGCGTATCGCCGTAGCGGCTCAGGATGCGGTCAGATAAGGAGCCATGGTTGGTGCCG
>DATBUF010000199.1:0-1830 GCA_036516435.1 Pontibacter sp. | reverse complement strand
CCGGACGGGAGCTATCGAACTGGCCGCGGTAAGCAAGTCGTAGATGCTCATCAAACACAAAAAACTCTGGTGTGCAAACAGCCTGGTAGGTGCGTGCTACCTGCTGGGTTTGGTCGTAGAGGTACGGAAACGTGAAGCCACGTTCCTGCGCCAGCGCTTTCATCTGTTCCATGCCATCCTGCGGGTACATGGCCGGGTCGTTTGCACTAATGGCAGCAAAGCCTACCCCGCGCTGCTGATACTTTCCGGCAATTTCCACCACCTTATCTAAAATGTGCAGCACATAAGGGCAATGATTGCAGCTGAACATGATAATAGTAGCTTTGCCAGATGCCACATCGTGGAGGGTGATGATTCTGCCGGTTACGGAGTCAAGTAGGGCGAAGTCGGGCGCTTTAGTGCCTAAAGCAATTTCAGAAGTTGCGTAGGTCATGGTTTCAGGGTTAAAGGTGAGACATGCGCCTGAGGTATCACCCGCCGGCACTCCTAAAATAACCTTTTAATCTGATATAGCAAAAGTTAACTGCTTTGTTTTGTTATAGTTAGAAACAGATTATAGTTAACCGGATCTATAGTTTCAACTACAGTGCCCTGATTGCTATTTTGCGGACGTATGCTTCCTGCGCACCCGGCAATTATTCTGTGTGTGCAGGATATCGTGCCTAGAGGGGCAGGGAGTAGCAACAGCCTCAACTGCTGTGCTTACACCCTTCCAGCATTTGTACCTACTCAACCCATTCTACCTTTTCCTGCAGCGGAGTAGTCCTTTTTCCTGCATGGGCGGAATTCTCAGCGTAGCCCAGGTACAAAATGCCTAATACAATATCCTCATCGCGTAACTGCAGCAAATCTTTCATAGACGGGTGGTAAGCCATGCCGCCGGAGCCCCAATAGCTGGCAATACCCAACGCGGTAGCACCTAGCAATATGTTCTGAATGGCACAGGAGGTAGCTGCAATCTCTTCCAGCACCGGAATCTTGGGTAAATCACCCCGGCGCATGTAAGCAACTATAACATGCGAAGCCCGATCGCCCATGTGCAGCAACTTGTCATATTTTTCCTGCTGGTATTTTTCTTCCGGAGTTTCCTGTTGGTATAGTTTCGCATGCTGTTGGCAGAACATTGCGACCTTATCCCCGGCATAAACTTTAAAGCGCCAGGGTTCAGTGTGGCCGTGCGTCGGAGCCCAGTCAGCCAGCTCTAAAAGTTGGTTGATTTGCTCATTCGGTATTTTCTGGCCGTTTAGTTTGGCAGGTTTGGTAGTACGCCGGTTACGGATAACCTGGCTTATAGTTGAAAACAGATCATTCATACAATAGAAATGGCAAACAGGGCAAAAGGTTTATAAAATCATGCTTAACTATAGTTCAGTGAAGCAGGAAGCAAAAATGGCTGCATCACTGAACTATAGTTTCAGCAATGCAGCCATTAAACAGTTTAACAGGTAAGTTATTTCAACTTCAGGTCTGTGAGGATCTGCTCTATTTTAGCATTCAGTTTCTGCTCCACGGCATCGTAATCTGCCTCGGAAGCCAGAGGCTCGTTTACACTGATGTAGAACTTGATTTTGGGCTCTGTGCCGGATGGGCGGGCAGAGATCTTGCTGCCATCTTCCGTCAGGTACTGCAGCACATTGGAGCTTTCCAGGTCCAGTTTGCTTTCCTCTCCGGTCAGCAGGTTTTTGCGGGTGCTCAGCTTATAATCACTGACTTCCAGTACCTTAGAGCCGGCTATAGTTTGCGGCGGGTTGGCGCGCATGTCAGCCATCATCTGCTGAATCTCTTCGGCGCCGCGCTGGCCTTTTTTGGTAAACGATACCAGCTCCTCTT
>DATBUF010000198.1:0-3959 GCA_036516435.1 Pontibacter sp. | reverse complement strand
TTTATCCCGCTTTAATACCTTTGAGATACGATCGTCATTCGGTTCAATATCAGCAATAAAGCTTGGGTGCGCAATACGGATCTCTCCGGACTGGTTAGGCGCAATAAATAACGGATTCAGCAAGTCGCCGGCAGCGCTGCTGAAGGTATAGTAAACACCCTTATTAAAGTTAGTATTCAGCTCCAGGAAGGAGTCATCCAGGATTTCCAGTGCCTCTTCAAATTCTTCCCGGTACACGGCTACACGGGCTGCCAGCGCCCGGTTAAACTGCAGAAAGCCTTCGGGGTCATCGAAGCCGGCAAACCCTTCAGATAAAGAGAAAGGAAACTCCTCTCCGGCAGCAGCAATGTGTACAACAGCTTCATCCAGCAGTAGCGCAATGGAATCAAGAGCAGCCTCCCTTTCTACAAATGGTCCCAGGTTATCGGGGTCTTCCACATTAATCCGGATGCCGGTGTCATACATCATGGTCAGGTTCAGGAGCAACTGGTGGGCTTTTATAGTTTTAGCAAAAGCAAAATACGCCTGCCGCTGCTCCTCCGAGATCAGGGTAGTATTGTTGGCTGAAGCAATCAGGATATTCGCATCCTTTACTACTCTGTAGCGCCCTGCCCATGGGTTGGTGGTATAAAACGTGTTGTTGTCGAGGGTAGCGCTGCCTGCCCCTAACAGATCGGAGGTAAAGCGCGGGTCGGCGCTGGAAAAGCGATAGTGTTCCCGCCCGATAACCCCAACATTGTCGTAATAAGTACCCAGAAATGTGCGCATTCCTGCCTCGGTACCTACCACAATGTTGTTCAGGTCATCCACAGTGGCATTCACCAGCACCGACTCTACAGTCGGGTTATTCGGGTCCGGAATATCATCTATCTCACATGCTGTTACCGCCAGCGCGAGCACAGTAAGCAGTACCCATACAGGATTATGCTTCAGTTGTTTCTTATACGTTTTCATAATTAGTAGATTAGAAGCCGATGGAAAAATGAGCAAAGTACCGCTTCGATGCAGGAAAAGGCATAACATCCACCCCGGTAGACAAGCCATTACCTCCAAAGTTTGACACCTCCGGGTCGTAGCCCTTGTAATCTGTGATCGTGAACAGGTTATTAGCCGACACTCCCACTCTCACCTGCCTCACAATACCTTTGAAAGCACCACTCAGGAACGCAGTGGGTAATGTATAGTACAAACCAACTTCACGCAGGCGCAGGTAGGTTGCTTCCTGCACAAACGGCTCAGCTGTTACGCCCAGCGCATCTATCCTTTCCTGTGCATTGGGTATGCCATCGCCATCATCGTCGTCGTCATAGTCATAGGAGGTACCTCCTAGGTCGGTGAGCAACTGTGTCAGGTTAATGTTTTCACCGCCTTGCTTCCAGTGCAGCAGAAACGACAACGCAAAGTTTTGCCTGATAGTAAAGAAGTTGTGAAAATTCATCTGAAAGTCAGGAGCAGCATCGCCGAGTTTTACCACTCCCTCGGTTCCCTTAATCCCTTTGATCTGTGTAGCCGACTCCCCTTCTTCTATAAAGAATGTACCTAAGGTATTGCCAAAAGCACCGAGAGGGAATGGCGGCACATCTAGCTCGGTAACTTCGGAATTATTTTTCCAGAAGCTTGTACGCAGGTCCCACTTCAGGCCGGGAAGATCAAACGGAGTAGCACTCAGGGCAAGCTCTACTCCCCGGTTCCGCAACTCACCGGCATTCACTACGCGCGTTGAGAAGCCGGAAGATCCGGGCACGTTCTGTATCAGGATAAGGTCAGAAACCGTTTTATTGTAATAGGTTGCCTCTAACAGCAATTTGCCGTCCAGTATGCCTATGTCCACACCTGTTTCAAACTCTTTCTGTCGCTCCTGCTTAATGTCTGCATTTCCCCGCTGTATGGGCACCAGTATACCGGTATTACCACCAGTGTTAAAGGGCTCGAAAGAGGTATACTTCGCTCCGAAAGGCGGAAACCCACCTGCCTCTCCATAAGCAGCACGCAGTTTCAGCAGGTTTACACTCTCAGTACGCCAGAAGCCAAAATTGGCGATATTAAGGGCAAGCGAAAACTTAGGGAACCCGATAAACTCATTCACATCAGCATTATTCGAAGACTTATCCAGGCGGAGGCCGGCAGTTGCAATTATCTGATCGCGGTAGTTTACCTCCTCCTGGAAGAACAGCCCTTTGTTCCGCACCTTAATAGTAGTCTGATCTACATCTAGTGCCCCGGCCTGATCCAGGCTTGTTTGTGAACCGATAAGCTTTGTAGCAATGGTAAGTATCTGATCCTGGTTAAAGTTCTCGCGGGTTGCACCGGCAGTGGTGGTAAATGTCAGGTTATTATCTGCCAGGCTAAGGTTATTTACCAGAAAGCCTGCGAAGTTGGTATCCAGGTTATTGTTATTCCCTCGTATAGAAGTACCCTGGTTTCCACTTCGCTCAAACTGTAGTATTCTCGGGAAGATAGCTATAGTTTTAAGCGAGTAAAAATCCATGCCGGCCCGCAGCACCAGTTTAGTAGAACTAACAGCTGTAGTATACAGGTTTGTATTCAGCGTGAGCCCTCCCAGAAAACGATCCGTATTTTCATCGTTCGTCATCAGGTCACGGGTCTGCAGAAAGTTTGAGGCGGCAAAGGGGTTATCGGGGTAAAGGCCGCTCTCATCCCTGAACAGATCTACAAAGCTCGGAGTGCTTGAAAGTGCTACCCCGAACGACACACCCGCATTGTCGTTATTTGTAAGGCCGCGTGAAGCAGAGGAATTGATATAGTTGGTACTCAGGCTGAAATCAAAGCGGTTTGAAATGGTATGATCCAGGTTAAAGCGGAGCGATTTCTTTTCATAACCTGTCCTCTTAATGATACCCTCCTCATCCTGCACCAGGCCGCCAACAAAAAAGCGGGTATTTTCATTTCCCCCGCTCACGTTTAGCCGGGTGTTGTACAGCATCCCCCTGTTGCCATAAAGTTCTTCCTCGTAGTCTATCAGCCTGCCTGCATCCCGGGCCTCCACAAACAGCGGCACAAAATCTTCCCCGAACGAGGCTTTTACCCGTTCTTCGTTCAGCGTGCGCATACCCAGTAAGTTAGAGGCCTCTGCAAAGCCAACATCCTGCGACAGATCGACAATCGTTTTACCGGCTGCGCCACGTTTGGTGTTGATAATGACCACGCCTGCTGCCGCCAGCGAACCATAAATTGCTGCCGCAGATGCTCCTTTCAGCACTTCAATACTTTCAATATCATCGGGGTTCAGGTCAGCGATACGGTTCGAGGGGTTATCCTGGTTAGAAGAACTCCCCTGATTGGCAGCTGCTGTTACCACGTTTAAGCCACTCGATATGGATGAGTTATTTACAATGATACCATCCACTACATACAAAGGCTGTGCACTCCCGAAAATAGAGGTAATTCCGCGAAGCTTCATGGCAATACCACCTCCCGGAGCACCGGAGTTAGACACAACATTGGCCCCCACCAACTTACCGCTTATGGCTGCATCCATTGTTTGTGGCTGGGTTGTACCCGTAATTTCGCGTGAGTTTATAGTTGAAACGGCATTGGCAGCATTGGCCCGCTTTACAGTTGTTGCCAAACCGGTAACTACTACTTCGTTCAGGCTGGTTGCCTTCTCCCGTAGCCGTATGTTCAGCTCCGTAACTGCAGGGGTAATGTTGACCGTTTGAGACACATAGCCCAGAAAAGAGAACGTGATTTTACCAGTAGCAGCGGGGAGCGTGATAGAGTAATCGCCATTTACGTCGGTGCTGGTACCTGTTGCAGTACCTACCACCACCACGGCAACACCTGGGAGGGCATTGCCAGAACCATAATCGGTAACTCTACCCTTTACAGTAGTTTGCCCATATAGCACAAGGGGCAACAGCCAAAGCCATAAGGCTAATAGCCAAAGTGGGTATTGTTTGTTCATAGCAGTAATATTTATAGTGGATAGTGCGCGCGGG
>DATBUF010000197.1:0-2534 GCA_036516435.1 Pontibacter sp. | reverse complement strand
AGCCACCGTAAACCTCCAGTCCTTTGTTGATGTCCGCTACCTGCACATTAGGCGCCAGCCACGGATTCTCTTTCGTGAGCTCATATAAAGTAACTCTTTGCAGATCGCCACCTAAACCCACGTATAACAACAGGTTATCTTTAATAGGCTCTACTCCTACTCTAAACTGCGGGAAGATGTTAAACTGTCGGGCATCGTTCACTTCGTCGCCGGTATAAGCAACATTGGCCCCGATCGAAACACGCGCAGCGCCGAACTGACGCTCGTAAGTTGGGTTCAGTTTAAAGAACGTACGCGATACGCTGCTCGAATCTTTATGCGATACAAACGACAGGTCAGCATTTACTCTGAAACCTGACAGCTCATCAATAGTATATTCGGAATTCAGGTTCAGGGCCACATTGGCTTCGCTCATGTCATAGCGGTCGTTCAGGTAATTGAGCTTTATACCTGCCTTGTATAGCAGCGGCGATTTGGAGGTCTGGTTATGAATGTAGCCGTTAGCATGAATACGGTTGAAGATCTGTTTGGTCGTATCCTTGTCCACTTCATCCATCAGGCTTGGCGCGTAACCGTAGAAATGGTACTTGTCACGCTCATAACCCAGTCGCCCTCCTATAGTAAAACCAGGCAGGTAGCGCTCGGCATGTGCATCTATGCTGCTGTTGGCCACTGCCGACTGGCTCTTCACCTGCGGACCACGGGCAGAGCTGACATGACTTACATTAGCCCCGTACGATGCAGTTTCGGAACGTTTGTTATGGAAATACCCCTTCAGGTAAACAGTGCCATAGTTGCCCAACCCAGCCTTTAAGTAGTTACCGTATAGTTTGGTAAGCTCATCCTGCTTTATAGTCAGTACTTTCATCTGCAGCTCAATGTCCTGAGATGGCAAACGGTAATCTTCAAAGCGATAGCGCACATTCCGGTCCGCCAGAGCCGGAGGCTCCACCCTGAACTTCTCAAAGTTACGGGCAGCATTTGGCAGCTCAATCACGCGGTTCTTTTCAACTACTACTTCGGCATCCTCTAACTTTGCTCCTTCGCCCCAGCCATTATTCTGCGCTTGGGCCGAATTCATAAATGCGTAGCCAACACATAACACAATGGCCAGCGATGCTTTTCTTATCTTATTTTTCATTTTGATGCTTCTCTGTCTTTTATGGTATGTTACTTCGGCTGCTGCTTGCCACTATTGTTACCGCTTCCACCATTCAGTTTCTCCAGCTTCTGCTTTGCTTCTTCCACAACCTCCGGAACCGGAGAACCCTCAATAATTGAGTTCAGTGTTGCCTTAGCCTGGAACAGCTCATTCTGAGCGGTATAGTTGTCAGCAATCAACAGGAAGGTTCTGCCCAGCCACAAGTCATGGTTCGAGAATTTGTTGTTAAAGGCAAAGGCTTCATCCAGTGACTCTTTATACTTCTTCTGCTTGTACAGAATCTCAGCTACCAGGTATTGTGCTTCCGCACCATGCACATCCGATGCAGCCGCAGATGCTTCGCGCAGTTCTTTCAGCGCCTGAGCCAGGTCGCCCTGCTGGTAAGTAGACTTACCTCTGTAAAGCATCGCTGTGTTGTACGCATTCAGAGCCGCATTTCCCTGGCTGATCAGCTCGGCAGCAATACGCTTGCTTCCGGCATAATCGCTGGTATTGTAGTAGCTCATCATCAGGCCGGTAAGGGCATTCTGCTGCTCTTTGCGGTTGGCTGCCACATCGCGCAGGCGGCTATAGTACTTGATGGCTTCGGTATAGTTGGCTGCTTCAAACTCGAGGTCAGCTACGCGCTGGATAGCACGATTCACGTATTCTGATTTATTTTCAGCCACCACTTCTTTCATGCGCTGCAAGCCGCGCTGGGTATCTTTCTGGCGCAGGTAAGAATCAGCCAGGAAGTAGCGTGCATCGAACACAAACGGGCTCTTCGGGTAAGCTGTCAGGTAAGCTTCTAGCTTAGTTGCCGCCTGGTCGTATTTTTCATTGAAGTATAGTGTTTTAGCTGCTTCAAATTCAATGCTTTCTAAAGCTGTGCTTTCCGGGTTATTGGCCTTATACTTGGCCAAGTAAGCGTCAAATTCTTCGCTGCGGTTCTGCGCTGCCAGCGACTCCTGTAAACTATAGAGTGCGCCACTGGCAATTTTAGAAGTCGGGAATTCATCGAGCACGCGCTTATAGTCCTGGATGGCCTCATTGTGGCGGCCTTGGTTGGCATAAGCCTGGCCACGCTTGTGCAGCGCGTTCGGCACCAATTTGCTGTTTGCACTGGCGTTGTTGATCAGGCTTGTAAAACCGGTAACGGCCGCTGCATATAGTTTGCCGCCTTTTTGTAATGAACCCGGTTTTTGGCTCAAGTCGTTCGGAATAAAACGGCAAAGGTAACTTGGGCTTGAATCCTCGGTTAAGTATACGTATCCTGTCGAAGGGTCGATGGCACAAGCCTCGTGAGAGAAACGTCCCATTTCCTTGATTGGCGTTTTGGACAAATCGTTTTCCGGCTGCTGTGGATCTACTTCAAATACATATCCGTGTGTTT
>DATBUF010000196.1:0-2067 GCA_036516435.1 Pontibacter sp. | reverse complement strand
TCAGCATAGTTGCCAGCTGTGTCAGCTCTTCGTCGTTCACCACGCGGTCCACTATCACGATGGCATTGTCCAGGTTTCCGCCTTTAATCAGGTTTTGCTTGTGCAGGGCTTCCAGCTCGTGCAGGAAACAGAACGTGCGGCAAGGCGCGATCTCTCTCTCGAACTGGTTCATGTTGGTGATAGAGGCATGCTGGCTCCCCAATACCGGCGAGTTATAGTCCACCATTGCCGTCAGGCGGTAATCGTTGAGTGGTAAACCAACTATTTCCACACCGCGGGCTTCATCCTTAAAGGTAATGCCTTCCGTAATCTCGAAGTAGTTGCGCAAGGCATTTTGCTCCTGTAAACCAACTTCCTGCAAGGCCTGCACAAACTCAATAGATGAACCATCCATGATCGGAGGCTCCGGTCCATCCAGCTGAATCAGTACGTTGTCGATTTCGAGGCCTACCAGTGCAGCCAGTGTGTGCTCTACAGTATGTACCCGGGCGCCGTTCTGCTCTATAGTTGTACCACGCGAAAGGTCTACTACGTTGTCCACATCAGCAGCTACTATAGGCTGGCCGGGCAGGTCTGTGCGCTGGAATTTATAACCATGGTTTGCAGGTGCCGGATTAAATGTCATGTTCGACACTACTCCTGTGTGCAAGCCAATACCGGATACTGTTACCGGCGCTTTAATGGTATGCTGTTTATAGTTCATTTACCAATCTGATCAATTCTTACCCTGTTATAAGCAGGTACCTGGCCGCTGTATACACAATAGTATCCCATAGCAGGCCGAATATAGCTGCAAACTTAAGGTTTTATAACCGCCTTGCCAATATTATTTTATGGAACTGCGCCCCGGCTACTTTTTCGCCGTTAATTCTTATCGCGTAGTATTTCTACCTCGCGCTGCAGTTCAGGTAGTTTCCTGAATACTGCCAATGCACGCAGGTTCTGTTTATAGTCGAAGGCTGGGGAACCCTGTACAATAGTACCGGTTTTCTTGATAGACTTGCCCACCCCGGATTGTGCACCAATGGTAGTTTTATCAGCTATCGTGATATGCCCTACTACACCTACCTGTCCGGCTAAAACGCAGTAATTTCCTATTTTAGACGAACCTGAAACTCCTGTCTGGGCAGCGATGACAGTGTGTTGCCCAACTTCAACGTTATGCGCAATCTGTACCAGGTTATCTATTTTAGTGCCCTGCCGGATGATGGTAGAGCCCATGGTAGCACAGTCTATCGTTGTATTTGCGCCTATGGATACATCATCTTCCAGCACCACATTGCCAATCTGCGGCACATTTTTATAGCTTCCGTCCTGCTGCGGGGCAAAGCCAAATCCATCGCTGCCCAACACCACGCCGGCATGCAACGTGCAGTTGCTACCGATCACCGTGTTGGCGTATAGTTTTACACCTGCAAAAATGGTGGTATTGTCGCCTATGGTTACGTTATCGCCAATATACGCCTGCGGGAAAATGCGCACATTGCTTCCTATTTTGCAGTTGTTGCCGATGTAGGAGAAAGCGCCGCGGTAGTGGTTCTCACCGATGGTGCTGCCGCTGCCCATAAAAGCGGGTTCTTCCACACCTGTTTTAGAGGCAAGCAAGGCCATCTGGTAATAATGCAGCAGCGTAGAGAAACTGCTGTAAGGATCACTGACACGAATAAGCGTTGCCGAGATCGGTTTTTTTAGCTCCAGTTTATCTGAAACGATAACTGCACTGGCGCCTGTGCTGTATAAATAAGGTTCATACTTTGGGTTAGCCAGAAAAGACAGTGCCCCAGTTTGGGCTTCCTCTATTTTGGCTAAAGTGCTGACCTTCGCTAATTTATCTCCTTCCACTTCCCCCTGTAGCAGGTCAGCAATTTGTTGAACAGTAAATTCCATGATGTAAAATTATACCAAAATCTCAAAAACGCTAATGATTCGGGGGTGCAAACTTACTAAAAAGTTAGCGTTATCAGATGCACTTTACCAGAATACTCGCTAGTAGGTGATTTTACCGGGGCAGACGGTTAAATTACAAATCGCGGGTTATGGATTGCTCTCCGGCTGTTGCTATAGTTG
>DATBUF010000195.1:0-7019 GCA_036516435.1 Pontibacter sp. | reverse complement strand
GGTGGAACTGGACAAGTACACCGTAAAAGCGAACGGACAACGCATACCCCAGGATGTGGAACTGGCAAACGTAATGGCTACCCTCAAAGGCACTGACCCGAACGATGACCGCGTACTCATCATCAGTGGCCACATGGACTCGCGCAACACCGACGTGATGGATGCGAAAGGCAAAGCACCAGGTGCTAACGACGATGGCTCCGGTGTGGCAGCCGTAATGGAACTTGCCCGTATTATGGCTTCCCGTCAGTTTCCGGCCACTATCATTTTTGTAGCCGTAACCGGAGAAGAGCAAGGGCTGCAAGGTGCCCGCTACTTAGCCGAAAAAGCCAAAGCCCAGAATTGGAACCTGATCGCGATGCTGAACAACGACATGATCGGAAATTCATCATCCGACGAAACAGAACTGCGTAACAACATGCAGGTGCGCATTTTCAGCGAAGGCATACCCGCTCTTGAAACTGAAGAACAAGCCCGCATGCGCCGCTCCACTAACCGCGAAAACGACAGCGAAAGCCGCCAACTAGCCCGCTACATGAAAGAAACCGGCGAACGTTATGTTGATCAGCTGGAAGTAAAACTGGTGTACCGCAACGACCGTTTCCTGCGTGGCGGCGACCACACGCCTTTCAGCCAGAATGGCTTCCCAGCCATACGCGTGTGCGAAATGAACGAGAACTATGGACACCAGCACCAGGACGTACGCGTAGAAAATGGTATCCAGTATGGCGACCTGCCCGAGTTTATAGATTATGAATACATGCGTAAAAATGCGGCTCTGAACCTGGCCTCGCTGGCTAACCTGGCGTGGGCACCTTATGCCCCAACCAAAGTAGGCGTAAACATCAAGAATCTGACAAACAAAACCGACCTGCAGTGGGAAGCCCCAACAAAGGGCAAGCGCCCGGCGGGTTATTATGTGCTGATGCGTGAAACCAGCAGCCCTATGTGGGAAAAGAAGATCTTTGTAAAGGACACAAAGGTTACCTTGCCCTACTCTAAAGACAACTACTTTTTTGCAGTACAGGCTGTAGATGCCGAAGGCCACGAAAGCCTGGCAGTGTTCCCGGTGCCGGTGCGCTAACTATAGTTATAGCTATCAGGGATGATGCAACAGTTGCTACCTTCGTTCCTACTCCTGCTGCTCAGCCATACATTAGATTTACTGCAGCAAAACAGGTAACTATAAAAGAAAAGAGCCGATGTACAACTATAGCATCGGCTCTTTTCTTTTATAGTTAATCTCTGTTTACCAACTTGTTGAAGTTTCCGTCAGGGTCGTGGAGCAGGGCTAGTTTGCTGTTATCGAACTCTTTAAAGAACTCGTCCCAGCTTACCTCTTCAAAGCTGTCGTTGTTGTCGCTCTTCTCCGGAAAATGAATCCGCAGTACTCCTTCGCCACTGCCATCATCTTCGGTTCCCTTTATAATGCTGGGCACACCGCCATGCTTCTCCGCCCATTTCTTTATCTCGTTGTGGTTTGTTGTTTTCTTCGCTTCGCTCATAGTTGTATAGGTTTATAGTTCCGTGACTTCGGTTTACCTATACGGCCGCTGCAGGTATGGGATATAAAAAAAGCAGCCATAACAGGCTGCTCTTTAAAGGTATATGTGGTTGTATTCTCTTACAGTTTTGTGATGCGGGTGGCAGCTGTAGTCTCGGCATTTATCCTGGGCGAACCTGCATAGGCTACATGCGACGCGCCGGAGGCATTAATATCCAGCAGCTCGGACGCATTTACTTTTACTTTGCTTGCCCCGCTAGCACCTACTTTAACTTTTTTAGCTACCAGTTCACTGGCATCTACATTAGAGGCACCAGACATATCCAGCGATACTTCATTGGCACGACCCGTCAGCACTACTTTGCTGGCACCGCTCATGTCGGCAGTTATGGTGGTAGCATCTATAGCCAGTTTCACGTTCGAGCCCCCGCTCATATCCAGGTCAAAGGTGTTGGCCTTAAAAGTAGATAATCCTACTACTTTCACGCCGCCGCTTATGTCTACTTTGTTCAGTTTATCTACTGTAACATAGGCCTTCATTCCTTTTTTGGTATTGATGCTTCCTTCTGAGTAAATGTGCAGTACACCATTTTTCACAACAGTTTTAATGTTGTCCATCAGGTTCTCTTCGGCTTCTATTCTTACTTCCTCTTTGTTGCCCTGCTTTATTTCTACAGCAAACCCGCCGCTTACTTTTACACCGGTAAAGCCCGACACCTTACGGGTTTGTGTTTGCAGGTTGCCATTTCCCTTTACCTGCTGCGCCTGTACCGCATTAGCAAGAAGTAGCGCTAGTATAAAAGCGCAGCGTGCTATAGTTTGTTTTGTAAAGTTCTTCATTGTTTAGTGTTTTTTGTTGTTGAAAAGTGATCGTGTTTGAAGTTACTTGCCTAAAAGATGCAGGAACTCTACAAAGGTTGCTTCAGGCGCAGATTTTTTTTCTGTGAAATGTAAAGTATTCTGTATGAAGTGCATGGTGTGTTAGTCTGGGGAGAGCAGTTGTAAGAGGAGGCAGAGGTGCCGTTCATCTAATAACAAGTGTGAGGCCGGCATTTCAGCAATTTATACTATAGTTTTACAACATACTAAAGCAGCAGGCGGGGCGTTTCTGACATAGCAGCGAGGCTAGGCCCTGCAAAGGAATTGTAAAGTTTAGTGAACGAGTGTTGTTTGTTGTTTGCAGTGGCAGGTGCCTGTAAAAGGATCTGCCACTTTGCATTTCCAGCGGCTTACTTTGTTTCAGAGGCCGGTTAATAGCATCCCGGATAAACAATTCTTCCGGATTGGTGCTTTGCACCTCACTATAGAAGCTGTAGGTATAGATCAGAAACACTACTGGGAACTATAGAATTGCTAAGCCAACTGCTATTAAAAGTCAGAGAACGATACTGAAACAGGAAAAACAAGGGAGAAAAAAGTGCCTCAGGAGATCAGAAAGGGGCTTTTGGGTAGAGCCAAAAAAATATATCACTGTTTACTTGCTTTAGGCAAACAGTAATCCTAATTTTGCACCCGAATTGAGACACGGAGATTAATTCGAAGCCAATATTGAAAGAAAAAATTTTAGTTCCAAATAGATCTATATTTTTTTCGCGGAATAAAGTTTTTTCTCCTGTGTACTGCTAAAATGAGATATGCCCTGCGGGGATAAAGATAAGGTTAGTTAAAGTTAGATTAGTTTAGTTTGTTTTAAGGTGAGAGAAGGCCCCAGTCATTTTGACGGGGCTTTTCTCATTTTATACCCTTATAGTTTACTTCAGGTACCTGGCTGGTATCGGGGTTTGTTCAGTTTCAGGTGTAAACAACAGGCTGGCGATCCACCAGCGGCCTTTGTCATAAACCAGTTGGTAAGTATTTATGCCACGAGCCTCTATCTTGCCATCTTTTCCATAACGCGTTTCATACGTCTGGAAAGCTGTGGCCAGGTTGCCAAACCGCTCAACCCGTAAGCCCAGCACGTTCTCATAAAAGCCAAGTTCGGCGTAAGCCGGCCCGTTACGATCGGCAAATTGCGCTACCGTTGTTATCCGCACAAAGCTGCTGTCTCCTTTATAGAACACGCCACCCATTTGCGCATCCGGCAGAAACAATGCTTTAAACTTCTCCATGTCGCGCTTCTGCCCTTTCGGCCCGGAGATGATCTTGAGCCCGGCAGCGGTTATAGCCTCTATAGTTCCTACTTCGGCAGGCGAAACTATAGTTTGTGCATGGGTAACTATAGTTACAGCAGCGCCAAGTATTAAGGTGAGCAATAACTTCTTCATAGTATCTGGTTTATTAGTCGTGTAAGGCAAACATAACAGGCAATGTAAAGCGCACCGATACTGCTTTACCTTCGTCCAGACCTGGTTCCCAATCCGGCATTTTGTTTATAACCCGCAATGCCTCCGCATCTGCCGCATAGTGTATGCCTCGCATAATCTCTGCATCACGGATCTTACCCGATTTATCTACTATAAAGGAAACCAGTACCGTACCCTGCACATCACTCTTTATAGTCTGCTTAGGATATTTGATATTGTTGGCGAGCCAGCTCATCATCAAGGATTCTCCCCCCGGAAACCTGGGTAACTGAAACATGGGAATAAAGGCTATCTCTTTTCCGTCCTCGTCATACACCTTGCCTGTTAGCATTTCCTGCCCCTGGTAAACTTCTACTCTGCGCACTTTGCCACTTTCGTAGAAGGTAGTAAGAGTATCCTGCGAGGAACTATAGTTTCTTTTATAGTACAGGTTTCCGCTTTCATACCAGCTCTTATATACTCCTGTTAAAGTATCTTGAGCGTAAGTTGCTTCCACCTTCTGCTTCCCGTTCTCAAACCACTCCCTGTACAGGCCTGCTTTAATACCAAACCTGTGCTTCCCTCCATCCAGATCGCTGTAGGTGCAGACCCTCACCTTCAAGTCGTCTTTAACCAGAAACCGGGTTTTTGTACCTCCGCCGGTTGCATCCTCTTCCGTTACCTCGTAGTAGTGTGCCTCCTGTGCCGGAACCTCCTTAAGTTTCTTACTAAAGTATGTAACTGTTTTAGTCTGGGCCGAAGCTCCCTGTGCTATAACAAGTAGAAATGTAACAGCAATGCTGGTGTATAGTATTTTCATCCTTTAAAAATACTTAAGCTGCAGAAATAAACTATAACCTGTTTAAAAATTGCTGAGGTATCTATAGTTGTAGCGGCCACGGTGTTAAACATAATCTGCCTGTGGTGGTATAGTTATTGTTGAGTTTGAGTTAATAAATGAAGAGTTTCAGAGATAAAACTGCTGCCGCACCTAAGGCAGCCGACGATAAAAAAAGTTTTAAAGAACAGGTAGGTGCTTTAAAAAACCTGCCTCGCTTCTTCCGGCTTATCTGGGAAACCAGTCCGTCCATGACGGTCGGCAACATGGCGCTGCGCCTCATAAAATCATCGTTGCCGTTGGCCATGCTGTACATCGGCAAGCTGATCATCGACGAAGTGATTCGCCTGATAGGTGCAGCCGGTAACCACGACCTCTCTTACCTGTGGATGCTGGTGGCGGCAGAACTGGGCCTGGCTGTACTTTCGGACCTGATAAACCGGGGCATTACGCTGCTGGACAGCCTGCTGGGCGACTTGTTTTCTAACAAAACATCGGTGCAGCTCATAGAGCACGCCGCTACATTAGACCTGACACAGTTTGAGGATGCCACTTTTTACGACAAGCTGGAGCGCGCCCGGCGGCAAACAGTAACAAGGGTGGTATTGATGTCGCAGGTACTGTCGCAGTTGCAGGATATAGTTACAATCGGCTTTCTGGCAGTAGGGTTGGTGGCATTTAACCCGTGGCTCATTCTGATATTGCTGATTGCGGTTATACCTTCTTTTCTGGGCGAAACACACTTTAATGAGCGCACCTATTCCCTCTCCCGCTCCTGGACTCCCGAGCGCCGTGAGCTAGACTATCTGCGGTATATTGGTGCCTCTGATGAGACTGCCAAAGAGATTAAAACTTTCAACCTGTCCGGCTTTCTGGCAGAGCGATTCAAGTTGCTGTCCGATAGATATTACCTGCTCAACAAGAGCCTTATTGTAAAAAGGGCTGTCTGGGGGAGTATCTTGTCCGGATTGGGTACACTGGCTTACTATGGCGCTTATGTGTTTATCCTGATGCAGACCGTGGCGGGTGCTATTACAGTTGGTAGCCTTACCTTTCTGGCTGGTTCGTTCAGCAACATGCGTAACCTGCTGCAAGGCATTATGACCAGATTCTCCCAGATAGCCGAAAGTGCCTTATACCTGCAAGACCTGTTCGATTTTCTGGAATTGCAGCCACAGATCACACCGCCGGCTAACCCGTTGCCAGTACCACGGCCCATACAACATGGCTTTACGTTCGAGAACGTGGGCTTTAAGTACCAGAACAGCGAGAAATGGGCCGTACGCAACCTGAGCTTCCATGTACGGGCAGGCGAAAAGCTGGCGCTGGTCGGCGAAAACGGTGCCGGCAAAACTACGCTGGTAAAACTGCTGGCCAGGCTATACGAACCCACCGAGGGCCGCATCCTTTTGGATGGTGTTGACCTGCGTGCGTACGATTTAGGCGACCTGCGTCATCAGGTAGGTATCATTTTCCAGGATTACGTCCGTTTCCAGATGACAGCCTCCGACAACATCGCAATAGGCCAGATCAGCAATATCCGGGACAAAGAGCGCATCCAGGGCTCTGCACAAAAAAGCCTGGCTGACCCTGTAATACAGCGCCTGCCTGGTAAATATGATCAGGTATTGGGCAAACGTTTTAACAAAGGTGTGGAGCTATCGGGTGGCGAGTGGCAGAAGGTAGCTTTAGCACGTGCTTACATGCGCGATGCCCAGTTGCTTATACTGGATGAGCCTACTTCAGCACTGGATGCCCGCGCCGAGCACGAAGTTTTTCTGCGCTTCTCTGAGCTGATTGCAGGAAAAACAGCCGTACTTATCTCCCACCGTTTCTCTACGGTGCGTATGGCTGACAGAATCTTGTTCCTGGAGCAGGGGCAGCTAAAAGAATTAGGTTCTCATGATGAGCTGTTGTCCCGAAATGGTAAATATGCTGAACTGTTTCACCTGCAGGCAAAAGGGTATCTGTAAATCGTTAATAGTTATTAGTTAATAGTTGGTTATCAGATTTAAGAGTTGTAACTGTATAGCATACATGACGAAATAATCCTGCTGATTTTTAATCTTAAAAATCCTGATTCTGACAATTAGTAACCATCAGTAAACAACCAATAAACTCCACGTGGAACGTAAAGCTACATCAGCCAAGTGTTGAGATCGAAAGTTCGTTTAGCCAGCTTTCAGCCTCTTCCCAGCTGTTGAAGTTCCGGTAAGGAAGCGCAGAGCTGGCAGTGATGGCATTGGCTTGTAGATTGGCAATCTTATCAGTGGGTAGCACGTTGGCAACCTGGCTTACGCCGGCATCAATTACCAGTTGCTGTGCAGCTATATGCAGCGCATTCATATCCTGCGGATGCGTGATCATAGTTCGCATATCGGCCAGCACAGTAAAG
>DATBUF010000194.1:0-1603 GCA_036516435.1 Pontibacter sp. | reverse complement strand
GTGCCCTTTTTTCGGATTCAGGCGGCGCTCTACAAACTTGCGGTTGTACTCTTTCAGGTTACGGCAGCCGGCATCTTTCAGCAGGTCGTAGCGCATATCCATTTCCATACACAGCGAGTTCAGCGTGTTCACTACCTTTTTAGTATCGGTAATAATGGCTTCTTCGCTATCCGGCAGCTTGGCTAAAAAGTGGCGCTCAATCTTATTAAACAGCGATAATTCCACTTTCTTAGGATCGACCAGTACAAACTTCAGCTGCGATGGGTGGCGCTTGTACAGCAGCGAGGTAAGAATGATGTTCAGACCAACCGACTTACCCTGACCCGTAGCACCCGCCATCAGCAAGTGCGGCATTTTGGCAAGGTCGGTGATAAACACTTCGTTGGTGATGGTTTTACCAAACGCAATCGGCAGGTCCATTTCGCTCTTCAGAAACTTCTCTGTAGAGAGGATCGACTTGATCGACACCATTTCTTTTTTGGTGTTCGGCACTTCTATACCTATCGTCCCTTTGCCCGGAATGGGCGCAATAATACGGATACCCAGCGCGGCTAAGCTCAGGGCAATATCATCTTCCAGGTTCTTGATCTTGGAGATACGCACACCTGCATCCGGCACGATCTCGTACAGCGTAACCGTTGGACCTATAGTTGCTTTAATGCTGGCAATGCCAATGTTATAGTTAGCCAGTGTTTCAACAATCTTGTCTTTGTTGGCTTCCAGTTCCTCTTTGGTAACCGACACTTTGCTGGCGCCATACTCGTTAAGCAATTCTATAGTTGGGTACTGGTAGCGGGCCAGGTCCAGGGTAGGATCGTAGTTTTCGATGGCTTCGCCAGTCTGCTCTACAGGTGCTTCTTCTATCACCAGGTCCAGTTCTTCTTCGCCCTCGGCGGTATCAAACTCCATTTCCGCCTCTTCCAGAATGCTTTCATCCTCTATATCCAGCTCCAAAGCAGGTGCGGCAGGTTTGGGAGTAGCTGTGGCAGCCGGCGCAATGGAGCGTAATTCCACCTCCAGGGCCTGGTTTATGGCATCTTCTTCTTCCTCGTCAAACAGCAGTTCCTCTTCATCTTCCTCATAATCCAGCGAAGCAGTTGGGTCGGCATTGTGGTTGATGTTGCGGGCTGAACCATGCACTACGTCCCCGATAGAAGATGCTGCTCTGCTGTCTGCACCCATGCTGCCGCTAATGTCTGCTGCAGCCTTGCTGCTCCCCCAGTTAATGCTGGTGATATCAAAGAAAAACACCAGGAACACCAGAAACAGAAAACCCAGCACCAGCCCGGAGCCCCAGCCAATCAGCGAGGTCATCCAGATGGCAGTTTCGATGCCGATGCCGCCACCTAAAAAGCCGAAGTCTTCTACAGCACCGACGGTATACACCACGTAGCCAAGCGTTAAGCTCAGCCACAGCATGCTAAAACTGCAAAACCCCAGCACATAAGACAAGGATATGGTTACACGGCGAAAAACGATGCGGGCACCCGTCAGGAAAAGTACCGGGATGATAAAGAATGCGCCCAGGCCAAGCCATTTGTATATAAACAGGTGCGAGATCCAGGCGCCAAACAGGCCGAGCCAGTTTTCGGCTTCCTGCCCG
>DATBUF010000193.1:0-2068 GCA_036516435.1 Pontibacter sp. | reverse complement strand
GAAGATGGGTAGGCTGTTTGTAACTATCGGGCACAAAAAGCTAGTTGCTACTAACTCTGCTCAGGGTGTTACAAACAAGAAGGCCAGTTAAGCCTAAATCCTAACTGGCCCTTGTCAGCTCATTAAGTGCTGGCAGGAAGGTTACTGAACAGGCTCTACGGTGTAGCCTTGCTTTTTCAGGAGTTGCAGCAATCCGTTCTCTCCAGTCAGGTGGCCGGCGCCAACAGCAAAAAAGGTAGGTTGTATACGGGCTTCTCGTTCCATTACCGGAATCCAGCGCTTGTTGCGGTTTATCAAAAAAGCCTGCTCGTATAGGTGGTAGTCCTCGTCGTCATATTCTTCTCTGGATAACGCCTCAAGGCCGGCCAGGTCCTGCTGAAGGTATAGTTTAACCATGCTTCGGTACGTTTTGCGGGCGCCTTCCATGTTATGGATCATTTTGGTAAGCATACTGGTCTGCACATTGGCCGGCATTTCATCTATAGCGCTCAGCTGCTCGGTTACTGTTTCCAGCCCGATCACTTCCTTGCCCTGCTGCTGTGCCATTTTCATCAGGCTTTCTTCATAAGAAATAGCCTGGCACTCGGTAAGCTGCGACAGGAGCATAGAGTGTAGCATAAAAGGTTTCATACGGTCGAGCTGGTCCAGGTTAATGCCCATGGCATTTTTAAAGTACCCATGCAGGGTGCTGTACTCTTCCTCAGAAAAGAAGCTGCGTAGTTTTGTTCCCTCGGGCAAAACAGCGGCCTGCTGCAGTTCTACCATAAAATTAGGGGCGTCCATGTCTACCTCCAGCGAGAGCCGCTCTGTTTGCGCCATCTTTTCCTTAACGGCATCCGGTAACATAAAATTCTCGGGGCATATGGCGTGTATGGTGCCAAACAAGTAAGATGGCTGCTTTAAGTCCTTGCCAGATACCCGCCAAAGGAGTGTTTTAGGTAGTGGTGCAGCCAATTGGGCAAAGGCAGGCAAAGTATGTGCTGCAACAAACAAAAGCAGCAGGAGGAAGCGTGTGTATAGTTTTTTCATACGGATGAAGGAGTGTCCTGTGTAAAGATAATAGTTTGCGTTAATATTTATATACTTAGGATTCAACACCTTTGCTATGGCGGGTTGATATAGTTGAATTTAATCTATAGTTTAGGGCAATACCTTATCTCAGCGTGTAGCCGTGTATACAGTAAGCAGCATTTATATTTACCCGATAAAATCGTTAGGAGGCATTAGCCTGGAGCAGGCGCAGGTGCAGCAGCGCGGTTTGCAGTACGACCGGCGCTGGATGCTGGTTGATGCAGAAGGAGGCTTTTTATCGCAGCGCAGGTTTGCTCAGATGGCTTTGCTGCAGGTGCGCCTGCAGGAGGGCGGCCTGTTGGTGACGCATAAGCAGGGCCTGTTGGCGCCATTGTTTGTGCCCTTCGATGCCCAGGCTGATAAAAAAGTGAGCGTAACGGTTTGGGAAGATACCTGTGATGCCTGGGAGGTAGATGGAGTTGTAACAGCGTGGTTCTCTAAAGCGCTGGGTATGGTTGCACGGCTGGTATATATGCCGGAGAGTACCCGACGCAACGTTGATCCGAAGTACGCATTTGCCGAAGAGGTGGTAAGTTTTGCAGACGCTTACCCTTTTCTAATGATAGGAGAAGAATCACTGAACCACTTAAATAACAAACTGAAGAGTGCCGTGCTAATGGACCGGTTCCGGCCCAATATTGTGTTTAGAGGTGGCCAAGCCCACGACGAAGATTTGCTGAATACCTTTACAATAGGAGATGTGCAGTTTAGGGCAGCAAAGCCTTGTGCCCGCTGTGTGCTTACCACCATCGATCAGCGCACAGGCCTGAAAGGAACTGAACCACTCAGGACGCTGGCCACTTACCGGACTGTAAATAATAAGGTGCTCTTTGGACAGAACCTGGTGCATGAGGGGGAGGGAGTTATTCGTGTAGGAGACCAGGTGAACATCTTGCAATGGAAATAAGACAGAGCGGGGCTGTTGTTACACAGCCTGCAGTTTTTTACCGCATTACAGCACTGTGGGCTCTGTGCGAGGCTTTCCTGGGCGGTGTGT
>DATBUF010000192.1:0-2363 GCA_036516435.1 Pontibacter sp. | reverse complement strand
ACGAGACTTACCTGAACGGCCTGAACGTGGAAGACGAAATACGTAAGATGTACATCTCGGACCAGGTAAGCGAGGTAAGTGTGGTGCCCGAAGTACGTAGAGCCATGGTAGCGCAGCAGCAGAAGATGGGCCGCCGCCGTGGTGTGGTAATGGATGGCCGTGATATTGGTACTGCCGTGTTTCCGGATGCCGAAGTAAAGATATTTATGACAGCTGACGTAGATACGCGCGCCCGCCGCAGGCAGCAGGAACTCCTGGTAAAGAAACAGCTGGTAAACCTGAATGAGATAAAGGAAAACCTGCAGAAACGCGACCTGATAGACTCTACCAGAGCCGAAAGCCCGCTGCGCCGCGCTGAGGATGCCGCCCTGCTGGATACCTCGCATATGACCATTGATGAGCAGGTGGAATTTGTGATGCACAAGGTGGCATCTAAGTTGCTTGAACAAAAGTATGCTGTAGAGCAGCAGAGCTAAAAAGTATAGGTTATGAACATCACCATAGATAAGAATTCAGGATACTGTTTCGGTGTGGAGTTTGCCATACAAATGGCCGAAGACGAAATGGAGCATGTGGAAGAACTATACTGCCTCGGTGATATAGTGCACAATGGGATGGAAGTGCAGCGCCTGTATGCCAAAGGCCTCCGCGTAATAGATCGCGAAGAGCTGCGGAACCTGCGCGATTGTAAAGTGCTGATCCGGGCACATGGCGAACCGCCGGAAACGTACCAGATTGCACTGGAAAATAACCTGGAACTGATTGATGCCAGCTGTCCGGTAGTGCTGAAACTGCAGAACCGCGTAAAGCATGCTTTCGATTCTATAAAGGAAGAGAACGGCCAGATTGTGATTTACGGGCAGGTAGGGCACGCCGAAGTAATCGGCTTAGCCGGGCAGACCCGCGATGAAGCCATTATTATTACCACCGAAGAAGACCTGGACAAGATAGACTTTACGCGCCCGGTTACACTGTTCAGCCAGACAACCAAAAGCACCAAAGGCTTCTACCATATAAAAGCCCTGATAGAAGAGCGCATAAAGCAGGCAAACCAGGATAGCACCCTGCCCGAATTTGATGCCAACGACAGCATCTGCCGGCAGGTATCGAACCGGGAGCCGCAACTGGCAAGGTTTGCAACCGAGCACGATGTACTGGTATTTGTGAGCGGCAAAAAGAGCTCGAACGGAAAAGCCTTATACAGCGTTTGCAAGCAGCATAACGCCAGCAGCTACTTTATAGAAAACGAAACCGAACTGGAGGCGGAGTGGTTTAACGGGGTCACCAGTGTGGGGATCTGCGGGGCAACATCAACGCCTATGTGGCTCATGCAGCAGGTGGCAGACCATATCGCGAAGCTGCAGGCATCTGTATCGCAGGTATAGCAACCATAAAATATAAGCTTTTTTACTACATTTAGGCTTTGCTTCGGCGAAGCCTTTTTTGTGAACTATAAAACATGAAACGCTTACTCAACTACTTCCTTAATGGACTCCTGATTATAGCACCTTTCACCATCACGGTCTGGATTGTGGTGGCGATTATAGATTGGCTCAACGACATGTTCGATCTGGGCATTCCCGGGCTGGGTATTCTGCTGATGGTGGTCCTGCTGACGTTAGTAGGTTTTATCGGCTCCTCCTTCCTGGTGAAGCCTTTCATCATACTTTCCGAACGCATTTTTCATAAAGTGCCGCTGGTAGGCATCGTGTATTCCAGTATCCGCGATCTGTTCGATGCTTTTGTGGGGGATAACCAGAAGTTTAACAAGCCCGTGATGGTGAAAATGAGCGAAGACTCTGACAACCACAAGTTAGGTTTTGTAACGCAGGACGTGCTGGAAACAATAGAGGTAGACGATAAAGTAGCGGTGTACTTTCCGCACTCCTACAACTTTTCGGGGGAGTTGTTCCTGGTGCCGCGCCGCAACGTAGTGTACCTGAATGTGCCAAGCTCTGATGTGATGAAGTTCATCGTTTCCGGCGGCGTATCGCGGTTATAGGACCGATAATTTTAGGGGTTTTCCTGATTATTATGATCTTCGCCTGAACAGGAAATACGACACATGCCGCAAGTTTAGCTTTAGCGCAACTTGTGGCTGAAAATGGTGCCAGTTTGTAACTGGCCTTCTGCGCGAACAGAAAAGGATGGATTGCAGGAAGCTATAGTTGTAAGAGCCATAGTTGTGATTATTACCATGGCGCGGGTGTCTTCGTTTGTGTCGGCTATAGTTGGCCCTCCGGCCCAGTTGGATCACAGATCCTCGCCAGCTAGAAAATTGCAGGTCGCTGAACTATAGTTTGCAAGCACGAAAAATCAGATTCTGAACTATAGTGCTATAGTTCAGGCTATAGTTAGTTTTG
>DATBUF010000191.1:0-3553 GCA_036516435.1 Pontibacter sp. | reverse complement strand
TCCGGCCGCTGAATAATCTGCACTACAATCTCGTGCAGGTCTCCTTCTTTATCTTTCAGGCGGTAGGTAAGCTGCGGGTTATCCAGGGTGTGGTCTGCTTTTACATCTACTACCTGTGTCTGCTTTATTTTCTTTTCCAGTTGCGGGCTCAGTTCATGGAAAGCCTTGGCAAATTCCACTTCGAGTGTGCTGGGGTTATAGTGTCGCGTTTTCATACAATCTGGCTGGCTGCCCTCCTGCGGCAGGATGTTACTGGTGCTTGTAAATAAAATGCTAAAACTGTATAGCGTTTTTCTATATACCCTTTTGCACCTTCTATGTTACCAATCTGCTGTTTTGAGAAGTATATTCTTTAAGTAATATTGCTTCGGTTTGAAAAAGTTATACTTGCAGATGCTTTTATAAAGTAAGGCTATAGTATAGTTTATTAAAAATATACTAAAATTTAGATAACCTGACAGTAGTATTTTCGTTCAAGTAGCTAGTAACATATCCTGTAGCGCACAGGAATTTAACCTGCTATACCCTATGAAACTTTTTATACTCATACTTACCGCCAGCCTTGTAACCACCACTGGCTTCTCGCAACGTTTTACTAAGTCAGACGACAGCCTTGATAAGAAAGTACTGGCAGTAGAGGTAACAGGCCCCAGCCTGCTTACCCTCGAAATGGCACGCGAACTACAGCTTACTGAGCCCCAACAGAAAGAGGTGCAGCAACTAAACGAGCAGCATTACGAGCAGCTACAGGTAACACAGCAAAATACGGAGCCAGACAAGTACCTGGCCCTGCAGAAAGTACACCTGCAGCACGACAAGGCACTGAGCAAAGTGCTATCAGCAGCACAACTACAACGCTTTCTGGAACTGGAAGGCAGGCAGCACTTACTACATCTTTCTGAGCTGGATACCCAGTAAAGCTAAAAGCCCGATTTACTCGGGCTTTGCTACTTTATCAGGGTTGTTATAGTTTATCTCAGATACCTTTCCTAAAGAGTTGATACGTACCTCAGCCCGGTTGGCATCGGAGAGTGCTTCCGAACTGCCGCATTGCTCACCCGCCTCGAGGTAGTAATAATAAATACGCTGGCTTCGCTCCAGTAGCTCTTCCTTATCAGGTTTACCCAGCACGTTGCGCACAACGTATTCTTTTTTACCATACAGCTCCTTACGAATCTTTTCAAACTCAGGAGCCAGCCTGGTACGTTCGCCGTTGCAGGCATTTTTGTCGTCTTTCCAGGCCTTACTATCAAAGCCGCGCAGGCTTTCAGGGGTGCCGCATGCCCCCAGCAGGCAGCAGCAAAGCAAAAACAGGAGTAAGTTCAGCTTTCTCATACAGTAAAGGTAAGGCATAAACCGCACTATACCTTACAGGCTGTAAAATTTGAAAAGGCCTGAGCAGGAAGTCTCATGCTATATACTATAACATAACCTGCAGGCGTTTAAGTACATGAGGCGTAAATTCCTGTATTCAGGAAGCGTATTACAGGGGCTAAAAGGCTATTACGGAACAATTTTATAGTTTTTACCTGTTAGAAAACTAATTGCGTAAACAAGAACCCTACCATCCTATGTTGAGAACAGCTATTATTCTGCTTGCCCTGAGCCTGTTATCATTCAATTCGCCTGTAGTTCCATCGGTGGCATCTGCCGCACCTGTAACTACAGAAGCTGATGATAATATGATGTTCGAGAAAAAACAGCAGGCGTTTTCGTAGCATCTGACACAAATATACCAGGATGCTGACCTGAAAAGTAAAGGCCTTAGTTTTCCGGTATTCCGGAAGGCGTTTATAGGTTTTATGAACCTGAAAGAGCGCAACCTGGTGTCCTCTACCAAGTCGGTGCTTACAGTTGTTGATTTCAGCAAACCAAGCCACCAGAAACGCATGTGGGTAATTGACCTGAACGCCAGGAAAGTACTTTTTAATACGCTGGTAGCCCATGGCCGCAATACAGGCAACGAAAAGGCAATAAAGTTTTCGAATCAGCCAAACTCTAACATGAGCAGCCTTGGCTTTTATGTGACTGATAAGACCTATTATGGCAAGCACGGGCTCTCGCTTAAGCTGCAGGGGGTAGACAAAGGCTTTAACACCAATGCTATGCAGCGTGCTATAGTTGTGCACGGCGCAGATTATGCCACAGAAAGCTTTATAAAGCAGTATGGCCGTTTAGGAAGAAGCCTGGGCTGCCCTGCACTCCCGACCGAAATCTCTAAAGACGTGATCAATGTAATTAAGGATGAGACTGTACTTTTTGTGCACAGCAACAACGAGACCTATTCTTCCGACTACCTGAACACGACCCTGGCAGTAGAATCATTCGCGGCCGCGCAGGCTGAAACTATAGTTCATATCTGAGAAGTTACCATATATAACAAAATAGCCTCTGCTTAACCGGCAGAGGCTATTTTGTTTTTAGTGCTGTGCTTAGGTCTGGTCTTTGGTAGTTTTTACCAGGCTGATACCTGAGAAAAAGAAGATCAGGCCTACTACAAAGGGAATAGCTGCAGAGTACTTGCCGATAGCTCCGCCATCGCCTCCCATCAGGAAGGCATACGCTCCCCAGATGATACCAACTATGCCCAGTATTGTGAGCAGGGCACCAAATGTTCTTTTCATATTCATAGTTTTCTGCTTTAAATCTGTAAGCAGCCTTAGTAGCTGCTTGTGTAAAAGGTAATACGATAACTCTATAATTAAGTATAGCAGTTTAGTACCAAATTAACCTGTGAAGGAAACATGGTGCTTGCAGCCATAGCAAAAGTATAGGAGCGGCGTATACAGGTGATACCCGGAGTGGCTGTGGGTCTGCCGGAGAACTATAAACTATAGCAAGCGCATGAGAGGAATCATAAAGTTTATAATTGGCCTGTTGCTGGCAGGTGTATCGCTGGTAACGTACTGGTGCAACACAGAGCCAAATGAATTTACAGGAGAGAACCAGCATGTAGATATGACAGTGGAGCAGGAGATAGCCCTTGGCCTGCAGGCAGCTCCGCAGATGGCCTCGCAGTATGGCGGGCTGCACCCCGACCAGGAAGCGGCCCGTCGCATAAAAGAGATAGGACAGGAACTGGTGCAGAAAACGGCTGCCGGCGACAGCCCTTACAAATTCGACTTTCACTTACTGGCCGATGAACAGACCGTGAACGCCTTTGCCTTGCCCGGTGGTCAGATCTTTATTACGGCCGGTTTGCTGAGCAGGCTTACCAGTGAAGGGCAGGTAGCTGGCGTACTGGGGCATGAGATCGGGCATGTGGTAGCACGGCATTCGGCAGAACAGCTGGCTAAAGCAAAGCTGACGCAGGGCCTTACCGGAGCGGCTGCCATTGCAACTTATAACCCGGACAATCCGGCTTCGCGCACCGGAGCCATTGCCGCCGCCATGATAGGAAAGCTGATGAACATGCGGTACGGGCGCGAGGATGAACTGGAGTCAGACAGGCTGGCTGTGAGGTTAACGGGACAAGCCGGATATAACCCGCGTGCCATGCTGGAGGTAATGCGCATACTGGAACAGGCCAGTGGTGGTGCCGGCGGCCCGGAGT
>DATBUF010000190.1:0-6608 GCA_036516435.1 Pontibacter sp. | reverse complement strand
AACCCGGCGAATAAGTACCTGAAACAGGAATACGTTACCGAGCATGTAGAGGGGCTGGATGAGCCTTTTCTTGCTGGCACGCACACCACATTCCTGTCAGAGCACTCCAAAACTATAGTTAACAAAATAACCAGCCCGGATCTGGGGTCCGGCTATTCTCTGAACCCGTACCAGGGCTGCGAACATGGCTGCATTTACTGTTACGCCCGCAATACGCACCAGTACTGGGGCTACGGAGCAGGCCTCGATTTTGAACGGAAAATTATAGTGAAGGAGAATGCGCCGGAGCTACTGGTAAAGCAACTGAAAAGCCCGAACTGGCAACCTATGCCTATTATGCTGGCCGGCAACACAGATTGCTACCAACCCATCGAGGCTAAAAAGAAAATAACCCGGCGCATTTTGGAAGTGCTGTTGAAATACAGGCACCCGGTCAGTATTATCACCAAAAATGCCCTTATTCTGCGCGACCTGGATGTACTGCGGGAGCTGAATAAACTGGACCTGGTGCATGTAAACATCAGCATCACGACACTGGATGAAAAGCTGCGCCAGAAGCTCGAACCCCGCACCGCTACAGGTGCCCGGCGCCTGGAGGTAGTGCGGCAGCTAAGCACAGCCGGCATACCGGTTAATGTGATGGTAGCCCCCATTGTCCCGGGCCTGAACGATGCCGAGATTCCGCAGATTATAAAGCAGGCTGCCGAAGCAGGTGCTCAGAATGTCGCCTATACTATAGTTAGGCTAAACGGTGAGGTAGGAGCTGTTTTTGAAGACTGGCTGAGACAGGCTTTTCCTGACCGGGCGCAGAAGGTACTGAACCAGGTAGCAGACTGCCATGGCGGCCAGCTAAGCGACAGCAGGTTTGGAACCCGCATGCGCGGTGAGGGCAACTTTGCCGAAACTATAGCTACCCTCTTCCGGATCAGTAAACAAAAGTACATGGCCGGCCGCAGTATAAAACCTTACAACTATAACCACTTCTGCACATCTAAAGGCAAGCAGCTGGGGCTATTTTAATTTTGAAGGAGTGAATTTGTCTATAGTTGCCATACAGTTCAGCTCTTCAATCCTCATACATACTGGTTCGGGTAAATGAAAAGAGCAGCTGTTCACTGCTCTTTTTTATAGTTCTATCTATAGTTTATGCTTCAGTTTATTCATCATGCCGTCGCCGCCTTCCAGCATCTGGTCTGTCTGGGCGTGGCCGCGTGGGTCTGGCGGAGCGAGCTGCGGTTTACCTCCTTGTGGCGATGCGGGCACCACTCTGAACTCACCTTTATCATCCATCGACGGGCCATGGCCCCAACGGGCATTTTTCATCCGGTCGGCTGCTCCGTCGTCATCTTTAATCCTGGTTGATACAAAAGAATAATTAAACTCCTGGTTTTCGGATGCCTGCGGGAAAGAATTCGGGATCGGGTGTACCCCGTTAAGGCCTCCAAGTTCCTCCAGCACGGCCAGCCACTGGTTCTGGTGCATGGTGTCACGGGCTATCAGGAAGGCCAGCATGTCCTTCATGCCGGGGTCATCGGTAGCTTCCCAGAGCCTTGTGGCCAGCAGGCGCCCCGTAGATTCGGCCATTACGTTGGCATACATATCGGCAGCCAGGTTGCCGCTGCTTACCACCCAGGAGCCATTAAACGGATTGCCCTGGCTATCAACAGCCATCGCACCCAACCCCGACGAAAGTATATGCTGTGTGTTCATGCCTCCCATTACGGCCCCTACCAGTTTGTCTTTCGCCATTTCTTCCTGCAACGATACCGGCGCCCCCTCCAGATTCAGGGCAACAGCCGTGGCCAGCATTTCGATATGCGCGATCTCTTCCGTGCCTGTTTCCAGCAACATGTCGCGGTACTTCTGCGGTCCGCGCGAGTTCCAGGCCTGAAACAGGTATTGCATGCAAACCCGCATCTCGCCCTCTATTCCCCCAATGGCCTGCTGCAGCATGTTTGCAAACGAGGGGCTGGGCTTTTCGACTCTTACTTTGTACTGAAGCTTACTATCATGATAGAACATAAGTTTGTTTTGTTTAGGTAACACATACCCCAAAAGTACGGCATCGCAGCAGCGTTGTTATAAAATAAGTCATATATCAACTTGTTAATAATACAATAACATTACATACTAATACGCTAATTATATGTAGTAAACCCCTGCTACAGGCTTTTCCGGGCGCTCAGGATAAAGCAGAATTACCGACTTAACTACCGGCTATAGTACCGGATAATCAAATAATTCCTGTACCTTTGCAGTCCATAAGACTTAACCTAACTTATGGCTACTAAATATATCTTCGTTACCGGTGGTGTTACCTCCTCGCTCGGTAAAGGCATCATTTCCGCTTCACTCGCTAAGTTGCTGCAGGCAAGAGGGTTCTCTGTAACCATCCAGAAATTCGACCCCTACATTAACATAGACCCGGGAACGCTGAACCCTTACGAGCATGGCGAGTGCTACGTAACTGAAGATGGCGCAGAAACCGACCTGGACCTGGGCCACTACGAACGCTTCCTGAATGTGCCTACCTCCCAGGCAAACAACGTAACTACCGGCCGCATTTATTATAATGTGATTATGCAGGAGCGCGAAGGCGCTTACCTGGGCAAAACAGTGCAGGTAATTCCGCACATCACCGACGAAATAAAGCGCCGCATGCTGCTGCTGGGCCAGACCGGTGAGTTTGATATTGTAATTACTGAAATTGGTGGCTGCGTGGGCGATATTGAGTCGTTGCCGTTTATTGAGGCCGTGCGCCAGCTCCGCTGGGAACTGGGCGTGCACGAAAGCTGCGTGATACACCTGACCCTGGTACCTTACCTGAAGGCAGCAGGCGAACTGAAAACCAAACCTACACAACACTCGGTGCGCGACCTGTCTGAGGCTGGCGTGCAGCCCGATATACTGGTTTGCCGCTCGGAGCACCATATTCCGGCCGACCTGCGCAAGAAGATTGCCCTGTTCTGCAACGTAAAGCAAAACTCGGTAATTGAGTCGCTGGATGCGGAAACGATATACGATGTGCCCCTGCTGATGCGCAAGGAAAAGCTGGACGAGCGTGTGATAGCCAAGTTAAAGCTGCCGCACCGCGCCGAGCCGGAACTGGAGACGTGGAAAGAGTTTCTGGGTCGCCTGAAAAACCCGACTGCGGAAGTAAACATTGGTTTGGTAGGCAAGTATGTAGAGCTGCCTGATGCGTATAAATCTATAGTTGAGGCCTTTGTACATGCCGGAGCTGCCAACGAGTGTAAAGTAAACCTGAAGTGGTTCCAGTCTGAGAACATAAGCGATGAAAACGTAGCGGCAACGCTGCAGGGCCTGGATGGTATTTTAGTGGCGCCGGGCTTTGGAGAGCGTGGCTTTAAAGGTAAGCTGGAAGCGATCCGTTTTGCCCGCGAGCGCAATATCCCGTTCTTTGGCATTTGCCTGGGCATGCAGTGCGCTGCCGTAGAGTTTGCACGCAACGTGTTAGGCCTGGAGGGCGCTGCCTCTACCGAAATGGAACCAGACACGCCGCACCCGATCATCGACCTGATGGAGGACCAGAAAGATATTACCCAGAAGGGCGGCACCATGCGTGTGGGGGCTTATACCTGCGAGCTGAAAAAGGGTTCAAGAGCACATGCCATATATGGCAAGTCCAAGATATCGGAACGTCACCGCCACCGCTACGAGTTTAACAACCAGTACCTGCCAGCTTTTGAGGAGGCAGGCATGCTGGCAACCGGCATTAACCCGGACACCGGCCTGGTTGAAATTATAGAACTACAAAACCACCCGTGGTTTGTAGCAGCACAATACCACCCGGAGCTGAAAAGTACCGTGCTTAGCCCGCACCCGCTTTTTGTTAAATTTGTGAAGGCGGCCATGAACTATACAAAATCTAAATAACACCTATAATCAATTATTCTCTTTTAAATGGATAGAAATCAAGCTATTGGCTTCGGACTAATTGCCCTGCTGCTGCTGGCATACTCGTTCTTCTTCTCCGGAACTGACGAGAAAACCGTTCAGAAACAGGCAACAGAACAGGTAGCCAATATAAAGCAGCTGCAACATACAGCCCCAGCCGAAACCGACTCGCTGGCACAGGCACGTAAAGCCGCAACACTGGGCACATTTGCCACTGCAGCAACCGGCCAGGCCACTACCACTACCCTCGAGAACCAGAACATCCGCGTAACTTTCAGCTCCAAGGGTGGCCAGGTAGAAGAAGTATTGCTGAAGAACTATAAAACCTACCAGGGCGAGCCTCTTATTTTAGTAGATAAAGCAAGCAGCAGCACGGACGTAGCCTTTAACACCAACGATGGCAAAACTATAAAGCTGTCGGACCTGTACTTTGCGCCTTCGCCGGTAAGCAAGGGAACAGATAAAGACGTGGAGACACAGGTACTGACTTTCCGTGCAGATGTGGGCAACGGCCAGTACATTGAGCAGACGTATACGCTCTACAACGAGACTTTCCAGCTGGGTTATGCGCTATCTTTTGAAGGCCTTGAGCGCCAGGTAAGCAGCAAAAACCTGACTTTTACCTGGACGGACCACATCAAACAGCTGGAGCGCGATATCAAGCAGAACCGTGCCAAAACAACCCTGAACTATGCTACTGTAGAGGATGGCTACGACCACCTGTCGGTTTCGGAGGGCAAGGAAGAAGTAGCGCTGGAGGAGCCGGTAAAATGGATCGCCAACAAGCAGAACTTCTTTACTGCCGGTATTATAGCTGATGACAGCTTTGCCGGTGCTAAACTGGAGGCCGTTACCAATGTAGCCGATTCTTCTGTGGTAAAAACCCTTACCTCGCAGGCCCTGATACCTGCCGAAGATGTGCTGAAAGGCAAAGCAGAATTCATGTTCTACTTTGGCCCGAACGACTACAAGATCCTGAAGCACATCGGCAACGACTTTGAACGTAACCTGGACCTGGGCTGGGGTATTTTCTCGTGGGTAAACAAATGGCTGATCATTCCAGCCTTCGACTTCCTGGAGAACTACATCGGCAACTATGGCATCATCATCATCCTGCTGGTGCTTTACATTAAAACACTGCTGTTCCCGCTTACTTACAAGTCGTTCCTGTCGATGGCGAAGATGAAGGTGCTGAAACCGGAAATTGATGCTATCAAAGAGCGCAACGACGGCGACATGCAGAAAACGCAGATGGAAACCATGAAGCTGTACAACGAGATGGGCGTGAACCCGCTCAGCGGCTGTATTCCGATGCTGCTGCAGCTGCCGATCCTGTTTGCGATGTTCAACTTCTTCCCGAACTCGATTGAGCTGCGCCAGGAGCCGTTCCTGTGGGCAACCGACCTCTCGACCTACGACGTATTTGCAAAACTGCCGTTCACGATTCCGTTCTATGGCGACCACGTAAGTATGTTTACGCTGCTGATGACGGCATCTACGATACTGTATACCTGGTCTAACAACCAGATGAACGCCCAGATGCAGGGTGCCATGAAGTTCTATAGTTACCTGATGCCGGTGATCTTCATGTTCGTACTGAACTCGTTCCCGGCTGGTCTGAGCTTCTACTACTTTGTGTCTAACATGGTAACTTTCGGGCAGCAGGCTATCATCCGTAAGTTTGTGGATGAAGGCAAAGTGCGCGCGAAACTGGAAGACAACAAGGAGAAGCGCAAAGAGAAAAAGAAAACAGGCGGCCCGTCGTTTACAGAGCGTATGCAGGAAGCCATGCGCGCAGCTGCTGAAAAAGAGCAGCAGAAAAAGAACAGAGGCGCTAAAAAATAAGTCGCAACTATAGTTTAACGATACCCGAAAGCCTGTCTGTATTTACAGACAGGCTTTTTGTTTGGCTGCATTTGCCGCCGCCTCGTATGTAGCGTATATAGGGATACAACAGAAAAACGATGCACCACAACCTGAAATATATACTGCTACTGCTGCTGGCAACTACAACTATAGCCTGCAACTCCGGCTCCGATGAGGACAAGACTATAGCAGCCACACACCCCAAACTGGAAAAACAACTCAGCCGTGATTCGACCAGAGCCACCAAAGGGAACGATGAAGACTATACTGACCTGTACGAGCGCTACCGCATTACCACAGAAGAGTACGAAAACAGCGGCAACTATAACGTGCCTACTATGTTTCGTGGCAAACTGGCCCCTGTGGATGAGGAAAGCCACACCGACGCACGCACCTTCCGGACTGCACTGCGCGAGGGTTTGGCAGAAGGCGTAAATTTTGCAGGCAAGTACACGGTAGTAACCATAGGCTGCGGCACCGCCTGTCAGCAGCACTTTGTAGTTGACCGCGAAAATGGTAAGATTATAGCAAAGGTGGAGGGCAGCATGGGAGCCCGATACAGCCCCAACAGTCGCATCCTTATAGTAAACCCACCCGACTCTACAGTAAACTATAAAGAATGCCACAACTGCACGCCACAGGCCTACGAGCTGGTAGACGGTAAGCTCCGCAAGCTGGAAAAGTAATTCAATCTGTAAACTGGCGTAGTAACGTTGTCAGAGGCTGCACCTCCTCCCCTATAAAGCTATTTATCTGTACCAGGGGAAGGGTGTTATACCTGATTTTGCGATATCACCTGCAGCAACTATAGACCTGTGAAACTATAC
>DATBUF010000189.1:0-1918 GCA_036516435.1 Pontibacter sp. | reverse complement strand
CCGGCAGGTAATTTTCGCCATAGTTGTAGGTCAGGAAAATATAGATAACTATACCTGTGATCACGTTCACAATAATACCGCCCATCATCACAATCAGGCGCTGCCAGGCTGGTTTGGCACGAAACTCCCATGGTTTTGGCTCCTCTTTCAGGGTCTCCGTATCCATCGACTCATCCACCATACCGGAAATCTTCACAAAACCGCCCAACGGGATCAGGCCCAGCATGTATTCTGTTTCACCAATCTTTTTGCTAAATACTTTGGGAGGGAAGCCGATAGCGTATTTCTCTACGCGCATTCCAAACCACTTTGCTGTAAGCATATGCCCCAACTCGTGCAGTCCAACTAAAATTGTAAGGCCCAGAATTAACTGGGCAACCATAATTACTATGTCCATCTAAAAAAAATATGCAAGTATAAGTCGTTTTAAAGGCCGAAAGCCAACTATATCGTTTTGTTTTTCACGAAATCAGCAGCCAACAGGCGGGTTTCCCTGTCTGTATCAACATAGTCGGTGTAAGAAGGGTTTGCAATATACGCAACTTTTGCCATACAGCTTTCGATCAAATCGGGCATCTCCAGAAATCCGACCTCATCCTGCAGGAATGCTCCTACTGCTACTTCGTTGGCAGCATTCAGGATACACGGCATGTTTCCACCCTGCGCCATAGCATCAAAAGCCAGCTGCAGGTTACGGAACGTTTTCAGGTCGGGCTGCTCAAAAGTAAGCTGCGGGTAGTCCAGGAAGCTGAAACGCGGAAAGTCGGATTTCAGGCGCTGCGGGTAACCCAGGGCGTATTGGATCGGCAATTTCATATCGGGCAGACCCAGCTGCGCTTTAATAGAGCCATCCTGGAACTGCACCAGCGAGTGAATGATTGATTGCGGATGCACCACTACCTCGATCTGGTCGTTGCGCAAACCGAACAGCCACTTTGCTTCAATCACTTCCAGGCCTTTGTTCATCAGGCTGGCCGAATCTATAGTTATTTTAGCGCCCATGTCCCAGTTGGGGTGTTTGAGGGCCTGTGCTTTGGTAACCAGCCTCAGCTCTTCAGCGGTTCTGCCCCGGAAGGGTCCACCGGAGGCTGTCAGGATAATTTTCTCGATCGGGTTGTGGAACTCCCCTGCCAGGCACTGGAAAATGGCACTGTGCTCTGAGTCTACGGGGTAAATGTTCACGCCCTTCTCACGGGCCAGGTCGGTGATGAGCTGCCCGGCTACGACCAGGGTCTCTTTGTTGGCAAGGGCTATTTCTTTACCGGCCTCAATGGCGCGAATGGTTGGCTGCAGCCCGGCATACCCTACCATGGCTGTGAGCACCATGTCTACGGTTCCCATTTCTACTACAGAGCAAAGTGCATTGGCTCCGGCATATACTTTTATGTCCTCGTGTTGCAAGGCATCGTTTACCTTCTCATACAGGTCTTCGCGGGCAATCACGACCACACTGGGCTTAAACTGAAGTGCCTGCGTTATCAGCAGGTCGGCGTTGTTGTAGGCGGTTATTACTTCCAGCTCAAAGCTATCGGGGTGTGCGGCAATTACTTCCAATGCCTGTGTTCCGATAGAGCCTGTTGAGCCGAGTATGGCGATTCTTTTCATCTTTTATGTTTTACCCTGCGGGTTATAATACCCTCTGAGTTACTTTCTGTTATTATTTTTTAATAGACCTCGGAGTGTGCGCAGCTCCTCCGAGCGTCTGGTGCTATAGTTGCTGCTACTAGCTTCTTAGCTATAGTTCTATAGTTGACTTTTTTCACAACTGGAACCAAGCTGTAGTTGCATAGCCTCTTGTATTCCTGGAAGCTTTACTCACTTATCGTTTTATAGTTGAGTTGGCTCTCTCGGGCCGAGCGGCCCCGTCTTTGGGCATCGCGCTGCTGCCTTCTTGCTCTCCTCCTGCGTCGGATTGCCT
>DATBUF010000188.1:0-3796 GCA_036516435.1 Pontibacter sp. | reverse complement strand
GGAATAAACACGTTGTTCCCGACAAATTCTATTCTGTTCATCAGGGCAGATGTATGCGGTATAAGCGTGTTCAAAGCCAGTCCGGCCAGGAAGGCTCCGATGATAGCTTCCACACCGGCCAGCTCAGCCAGGAAAGCTGCCGCAAACACCATCGTAAGCACAAATATGAACTGAGCTCCCTTCTCTCCTTCAATATGTCTGAAAAACCAACGGGCTATGTAAGGGAACCCGAACATCACTACTGCCGCAAATACCGACAGCGACATGGCCAGCTTTATCCAGTAAAAGAAATCGATGTTGCCTTCTGCAGAGCCAGCCACTACGGCCAGCACAAGCAGCACAGCTGTATCGGTTATGATCGTACCGCCTATAGTTATAGTTACGGCTTCATTTTTATTCAATCCTAAGCGGCTGGCTATCGGGTATGCAATCAGGGTGTGAGACGAAAACATACTGGATAACAGAATGGCCGATAGAATCTCGTACCCCATGATGTAGTAAAAGACCAGCGTACCAACTGTAATGGGTATCAGGAAGGTTAATGCCCCGAATACCATACTTTTATTTTTATTCTTCTTGAAGTCGATCATGTCTACTTCAAGGCCTGCCAGGAACATGATGTACAGAATACCTACGGTTCCGAAAAGTATGATACTGGCGTCGCGCATCAGTAAGTTGAGTCCGTTTGGCCCAACCAGAACACCTGCTATGATGAGCCCTACAATTCCTGGTATTCTCAGCCTGTTCAGAATCATGGGCGCCACCAATATTATCAGTAGCACCATCATAAATATCATCACAGGATCTTCAAAGGGCAGCGTCAGTTTCAGCAGTAATTTCATTCGTTCTATTTTGGTTCTTGATTTTTCTTTCCGGTTAAAGATACTCCTTTATTTTTTTTCGGGCCTTTTTCTTCCTGTTCCACGCTTTTCCACACATTCAACTTTCTAATTATTTTAAAAAGCTTAAATCTTAAATTCTTCTTTCTTTCACTATTTAGGCTGTTTATAAGTGCATAAGTTTTATGTTTCACGGGCAATGGTAACAATTTGTTTATGCCTCTTCAGGTCTTCCACAGATGTTCCACAATTTTTTTGAGTTCATCTTTTTAGACATCAATGCTTTATTTCTGTTATCCACTTTTCTGCTTTTTCTGTGTATTTCTTTTTACACAGTTGTTCCACGCGTGGAAAACCCATTTTTCCTGTTGTTTTTATGCACCTGTTTCCACTTTTTACCGTGGAACACGGTTCTTTTAGTCTCTCAGCCTTCCAAGTGGTTTACGTTTTCAAGAGTTTACCCACTTTTATCCACAGTTATACCCGCCTCTTCTGTGGATTTCTTGTACCAACTCTGAGTTTTCGGATTTTGTTTTGATTTTTCGGCTTGCAAGTGGCCGTTTTTGCTCTGAAAGGAGTAGTGGAACATGATCCGGGATTTACTGAAAGTTGCGCTGCCTGAGAGTGGAACAATAAAAAAGGGGACCATTTCGGGTCCCCTTCTCTTACTTACTTTTAGCTGTTTTAAATTTCTATCTTGATGTCCTCTAAATCCCAGTTTGCCCGTATCTCTATTGCGGTCGGATATACATAAACCCGTTCCGGCTCTTTTTTGAAATCCGGACTTCCCTGGTCCCACTTGCCGTTGTTGTTCTCGTCCAGTATTACACGGATCTGGTAAGTTGCCGGCTGCAGATCCCGGAAATGGAAACTGCGGTTATTTCTACTCTCTTTTACAACGGTGCCCTGGCTATTCAGGAGTTGTATAATGTAGTGGGCAGCTTTTGTAGTTACCGTTCCTTTCACGCTCCCGAATCCCTGTGCCTCTGCTACAGTTATTGGAAGTTGCGAAAACTGTAGCGGCTTGCCATGGAGCGGTACAAGTTGTGTACTGTCCAGCACGAGCAGGTAAGGTTGCTGTCTGCTCTTCAGGCGTGGGAGTGTAAAGGATAGCTCGGTGGCTGTTTTGTCTAAAGTAAGTTGCTCCGGAAATTTGAGTTGTGTTTTATTAACTGAATCGGCCTGTATAGTTACCGGTGTCGCGCCCGTAATTTTTAGCTGTGTCTGGAATTCTATAGTTACTTTCTGTCCGGGGCGGTAGCTCTGGTTCTGCCTGTCTCCGTTGCTTGCTTTAAGGTTTGCACCAATTATACGCTGTGTATAATCTTTGCCAAATTCTACCTGTATAGTATCTAAACTGCTGTTTCCGGCAGAATCGACTGCGGTTACCAACATTCTGCCGCCGGTAAATTTCTGGCTTCTGAACATCTCGGCCAGCTTGCCATCTGGTGTAATTTTGTACGCAATGCTGTCTTTCCCCGGCAACTGCACAGCTGCTATTTTGCTGATTCCCTCACTATAGGTTATAGTAAACCTGTCTGCCAGGCGCTGGCGCTGCAGGGCGATAGGCTTCCTGGTATCTATTCTGGCGGTTTGCAAAACGACACGTTGCGAATCCGGAGTTATAGTTATTGGGTCTTTCAGAAACCCGATACGCTCTGCCTCTTCGTACAAGCTGTTTTTATTTTTATCTTCCAGTGCAAAGATCTTGTACTTCCCTTCTTTGATGTTCTCGAAGGTAAATTCTCCGGTAGCATTTGCCTGTGCCTGGTAATAAGGTCTGCTCTTGCGGATATCTAATGTATCTTCTGCGCGGTACAAGGCAACTATAGCTTCTTTCTCCGGTTGCTGAGTGAGTAGGTTCAGTACTGTGCCGCTTACCCTGCTCGAATCGATGTAGCTCCCTGTACTGAAAGATAATCGGAGCCCTTTTGCCACGTTCTTCTCGGTTATATCTGCAATACCTTCCCTGAAGTTAAAGATGTAGGTAGTGCTATCCTGTAAGGGATGGTCAAAATTCAGCTCCATTACATTGTCCTTAAACCGGATTTTGTACTTGTTATCAGTATAAGGCGTAATCAGCAGTTCTTTTTGCAGGTTGTTCTGCTGAATACTTTCATCGAACTCCAGGCGTACGGTGCTGGTTTTAACATTCAGTTGCTGATCTGCAGGATTACTCCCTACTAATACCGGAGGCGTCGTATCTTTTGGACCGCCTTCGGGGCTGCTCACGCTGGCGCAGCCAACTATAGTTAGTGCTGTTGCTGCTGCCAAAGCTGTGTTGATAAATTTCATAGGTTAGGCTTTTAAATGAAAATAGGCAAACTTTCGCTTGCCTTCTTCTATAGTTATGCACAGGGCATTCATGCTTATTTCCGCTTTGCAACAAAGATCAGGCTCGAGTAATCGTTGCCATTTTTCTCGGCATAGCTGTTCGATTTATAACCGTTTACTACACTGCTGATCATTTTGGTTTTACCCTCTTTGTGTTTCTCGCTTAGCATGCTCACGTAGTAAGCATCAAATTTCATCGGGAGCACCTCTTCCAGTACCATCTTATGTTTCTTCAGGAAACGCTTCATCGTTGCCTGTGTGAAATGATATAAATGCCGTGGTACATCATACGCTGCCCAGTTCTCTTTGTATTGCTTCGCATCATGCGAGTCCGCATTCGGAACAGCGATGATCAACGTGCCTGTTTCAGAAAGGTGCGAGATCAGGTGGTTAATTGTTTCGTTCAGCGTGTGGATGTGTTCCAGCACATGCCAAAGCGTAATGACCTCGTACTTCTCGTCCGGCAGATCTGAAATATTTGTGGCGATGGGCGTACCTATAGTTTCTGCTGCCAGCTCGCGCGCTTTGTCGCTTGGTTCTACTCCCCTAACCTGCCAGCCATCTTTTTTACAAGCTGTCAGGAATACGCCGGTACCGCAACCATAGTCCAGTATTGTTCCCTT
>DATBUF010000187.1:0-5962 GCA_036516435.1 Pontibacter sp. | reverse complement strand
CTTGTAAAGCTTTAAGGTTATAGTTTAGTTTGTTAAGGTGCAGTTTAGTGGGCTTCTTCCTCGTTCTTAACTGAGGAATAGTGCTGGCAGAGGGCCGTAACTTCTACCTCCATAAAGGGGTAAAGCGGCAGCGACAGCAGGAGGTCGTGCAGTTCGCCGGCGCTGCTTACATTAAAAATGCTGATGTTAGCATACTGGCCGGCAATGCGCCAGATGTGCGTCCATTTGCCCTGGCGTTGCAGTTCCTGTGAGAGGGCTTTCTCTTTGGTTTTCAGGTCATCCACATAGGTCTTGTCCAGATCCAGCGGGATGTTTACCTTCATATATACGTGAAATAACATAGTTTATCTTCTTTTATACTTTTCTACCTGGCTCATATCCAGCTCAATACCGAGGCCAGCGCCTTTCGGCAACTCCAGCACCCCGTGGCTATAGTTTATGCGCCTTTTCACAATATCATCGGTGAGCAACAGCGGCCCGAAAAGCTCGGTGCCCCAGTCCAGCCCGGGTAAGGTACTGAAGACATGTGCCGATGCTGCTGTGCCTATAGTTCCTTCTAGCATGGTACCACCATACAGGCTGATACCTGCCCCCTGCGCAATGGCAGCCTGCCGCTGTGTATTCAGCAGGCCACCTGCTTTGGCAATCTTCAGGGCAAACACGCTGGCCGCCCCGGTCTTCGCCAGTTTAAAGGCATCCGAAACTGTTCCGACAGCCTCATCGGCCATAATGGGCACTCTGAAGTACTGCGTTAGGCGCGCCAGCCCGTCGAAGTTGGTTTTCAGGATGGGTTGTTCGATCAGGTCGACACCGGATTCCTGCAGCACGGCGATCCCCTGTTTGGCAGTGCTCTCGCTCCAGGCCTGGTTTATGTCCACTGTTATCCGCACCTCCGGGCCAACCGCTTTTTTGATGGCTACCACATGGGCGATATCTTGCTGAGGAGCATTTCTTCCTACTTTTAACTTAAAGGTGTTGTGGCGGCCGTTGGCAAGCAGCTCTTTTGCCTCTTGTATATCTTTGTCCGTGTCGCCGCTGGCAAGGGTCCAGAGTACGGGTAAGGTATGGGTAATGGCTCCTCCCAGAAGGACTGCCACCGGTACACCCAAGCGTTTTCCCTGCGCATCCAGCAAAGCGGTTTCCACAGCAGCTTTCGCAAAGTAATTTCCCTTAATGTGATGTTCTAACTCATCCATCAGCGCATTAATACTACCTGCGGATTTTCCCTGCAGCAGCGGTGCTATGTAGGTGTCGATGGTCAGCTTCATGCCTTCCGGGGACTCATCGCCATAACTCAGGCCACCTATAGTTGTCGCCTCACCGAGCCCTTCTGTACCATCGCTGCAAAACAGCCGCACTATAACCATGGTCTGGTTTCGCATCACGGCCATCGAGAGGTGGTGCGGGCGTATAGTTGGCAGGTCAACTATAAGTGTTTCGATTTTCTCTATCAGAACTTCTTTCATGAGCTTGGCAGTCGGAAATTGTGTACCCGGTAAGTGATTGCTCACCATGGAAAGTGATCACTTACTGAGTATTACAAATGTAACCGTACTGCTGCCCCGGGTGCTAGGACAATCGGGTTAATAACAAGACAAATCGAACATACCGGCTGGCAACGCTATGCCTTACTGACTCCGATCTTTTTGCGGAATGCCATAGGTGTGAGCCCTGTTCGCTTGCGGAAGAGGCGGGTAAAATAGGCGGGGTCTTCAAAGCCAAGTTCATAGGAGATCTCGGCCACATTTTTATCTACTTCAGAGAGTGCCAGCTGGGCTTCCACTATAAAGTAGTCGATGATGATGTCTTTAGGAGATTTACCGGCTACTCGGCGACAGATACGGCTCAGGTGCCCCGTGGAGATGAGCAGGCTTCGGGCGTATTCTTCCACCGTTTTTTTATAGGAGTGCTCTTCTTTAATAAGCTGCTGAAAGCGCCGGAAGTATACTTTGCTGATATTGTCAGAAGATACCAGTGCCTGATCGCCGCCAAGCGAAATACGGTAAAGCTGCACCAGCATCTGCCCTACCAGGTACTGCAACATCAGCAAACGTCCCGGCATTTGGCTGTTATACTCTTCCACACACTTCTGCATGGTTGCAAATACCTCCACAGTAGCAGGCGCATCCGGGGTAACAAGCACAATGTGGATCTGGTCCATCCCGAAAACAACTTCGGCTTCGCGTTGCAGCATGTGCTCGAGCACGGCATCGGCCAGGTTCAGAATCCAGCCGGTTACCGGGGTAAGATGCACAAAGCCATGCTCCATGTTCTTGGGCACGGCAATAAAAGCGGGGCTGTTTATAGTTGTGATATTTGCACCGTAATGGAATTCGGTAGTGCCGGTCTCCACCATAAAGAGCTGCAGCAGGTTGTTGTGGGCATGTGGCTTTACGGTTCCGTCAAACTTCCGGCCTACTTCTCCAAACGGATGCACGTTAATCAGTCCACGGGCGAGCTCAATGGAATTGGTGCCATAAATACCTTTAAAAAACCTCTTTGGCTGCATGTATCGGAAATGTGGAGCAATATAATGAGCAGAGGCAACTATAGCACTACCCTTAAGTCTGTGTTATCTCAGAGATATAAACGCTAACAAACTATAGCTGGTATAGTTACGAATCAGCCTGCTCTTCTTTCCGGAAGATGGCCAGCGCTTCCGTGTTCCCCTGCTGGTAAGCCAGGTCCAGCGCCGAAAGGCCCCGCACATCCCGTATGGTGGTATCGGCTTTGTGCTCCAGCAGTACTTTCACCAGTTCGTGACGGCCAAACAGCGTGGCAAACATCAGGGCGGTGCCTCCGTTTCCGTTCTGCAGGTCCAGATCAGCGCCGTACGCAATCAGCAGCCGGGCAATTTCAGGATAGCCTTTAAAGCTAACGCCCATCAGTGCCGTGTTCCCGGCCAGGTCCTGTGCGTTGGGGTCTGCTCCGGCTTCCAAAAGCAGCCGGGTGGCTTCCAGGTGCCCATCGTAACTGGCAATAATCAGGGGAGTAAAGCCGCGGCCATTAGTAATAGCCAGGTCGGCACCGGCAGCAATTCGCTCAGCCAGGAACGCAACATCGCCATTGCGGGCAGCATCAAACAACAGGTGGTCGGGGTTGGTGGAATAGAAGGTCATGGTGCAGGAATTGGGTACACAGCAGCATACGTGGTAAACCATCAAAAAGCTGCTACATTTGTACGATAGCAACTATAGTTATACTTTTTAAACTATAGATGGAAGTATACAGCCTCCAGACAGGCACCCATCTGCGGCCTAATTACGTTCCTGATAAAGGATAGCAAACTATAATTCTATGTTAGATATTGTAATTGAAGCACGCAGAGCGGCACTTGCCCCGGGCATGGATGTACGCCGTATTCTGCCGTTCCGGCTGCGCCGCATGGTAGGGCCTTTTATTTTTATGGATCATGCCGGCCCGGTAGCAGTGGCCCCTGAGCTATCGCACAACATGGATGTACTGCCACATCCGCATATTGGGCTATCAACGGTAAGCTACCTGTTTGGCGGGCAGGTAACCCACCGCGACAGCCTGGGTGTGGAACAGGTTATACGCCCGGGAGAAGTGAACTGGATGACAGCCGGCAGCGGCATTGCCCACTCCGAGCGCTTCGAGGACCCTTCAGCCTTGGCGGGAGGTGAATTGGAGATGATTCAGACCTGGGTAGCATTACCTGAGAAGGATGAGGAAAGTGCACCGGCTTTCGACAACTATAAGCCTGAACAGCTGCCTGTATTTACCGATACCGGTATCTGGATGCGCCTGATTGCCGGGGATGCCTATGGTTTACGAAATGAGGTGAGAACGCACTCGCCTTTGTTTTACCTGCATGTAGTGCTGGAGCCGGGTGCCCGCCTCAGCCTGCCTACCGGGCATACTGAGCGTGGCATTTATGTGGCAAAAGGAACTATAGAAGTGTCCGGCCGCACCTATACTGTCGGGCAAATGCTGGTATTCACTAAAAATGCGGAGCCGGTTATTCGTGCCGTGACACCTGCGACCCTGATGCTGCTTGGCGGTGAGCCGGTAGGTGAGCGGTTTATCTGGTGGAACTTTGTATCGTCGCGCAAAGAGCGGATTGAACAGGCCAAGGCCGACTGGAAAGCGGGTCGCATCCTGCTGCCCCCATCTGATAATCAGGAGTACGTGCCACTGCCGGAAGACAAGTCCAGACCGGCCGGAGACCCTGCCCCGCAGGCACTTTCGTGAAGCGACAGCGGTATGGCTTTTTAACGCGGTATTTAGCTAAAGTACGTTTCCATCAGCTTATCGAGCATTTGCCGGGTCAAAGGCTTGCTCAGGAACTCGGTTACACCAGCTTGCCGGGCGCGTTCTATGTCGCCGGGGTTAAGTGAGGTGGTCAGCACAGCAACTACTACCGATTTATCCTGCAAACACTCCAGTTTATTAAAGGCTTCCAGAAAGCCAAAACCGTCAATTACGGGCATGTTAATGTCAAGCATGATCAGCTGCGGTAAATCCTGTCCACTGGTAGTACCTTCGCACCGTGCAGTTATCAGCTCTATGGCCTCTTTCCCATTCAGGGCTACCAATAGTTCTTCCGTAATGGCAGCGCGGTTAACCACCAGCTTGTTTATATAGTTGGTGGTTTCGTCGTCATCTATCAATAAAACCGAAGAAAGCTTCTTCATTTATTTTTAACTTTTAACTGCTGAACATAAACTATATACCGGTAAAAAAGCACTCCTGATTGATAGGCTATACTTCCTTAAAATACAACTCAAACGTAGTTCCCTCTCCCTGCACGCTGCTCACTTTAATGTATCCTTTGGCATTGTCTACCAGGCGCTTTACAATATAAAGGCCCATTCCGGTGCCATCTACATGAGCATGGAACCGCTTAAAAAGCACAAACAGTTTTGATTGGTTTTCTTCGCTGATTCCGAGGCCGTTATCTGTAATTGTCAGCCGCACATAACCCTCAACCGGCTCTGTCCGCAGCTTAATCACCGGGCTTCTGTTGGGGTCCTTGTACTTAATTGCATTGCTGATCAGGTTATACAAAACGCTGTGCAGGTTCTTTTTAGAGAAGGCAACCTGTGGGGCAGCACTGAAATCAGCATCAAACTGTACATTTTCCTGTATGATAAACTTCTGCAGGTGGTCCTTTACTTCAGCAAATATCTCCGGCACATCCACCTGCTCCGGCGTTGCATCTACGTCGCGCTGTACCTTAGCAATATCGGTCAGGTCCTGAATGACATTCTTAAAGCGGGTAATCGCATTTTTCATCATCTCGAACACAGGTCCGGTCGGCTCGCCGGGTATAGGTCCGGCTTCTGCTATCTGGTCTTCCAGCAGCAGCATCAGGCCCTCAATGTTTCCGATCGGCGACTTCAGGTCGTGGGAGGCGGTATATACAAACGTATCCAGGTCCTCGATCACGCGCAGCAGGTGCTCATTCGTATGCTGTAGTTTTTCCTGTGTATGCTTCAGGTTGGTCAGGTCGATAAAAGAACCGAGTACGCGGTACGGTATCTGGTACTCGTTCTGCATAATAGAGGCCCTGTCAGATACGTAGGCGTATTCGCCGTCCGCCCTGAGCAGCCGGTACTCTCCTGCCCATTGGCCCAGGCCGTTATTGATGGCTTTGTTTATGCCGTTAACGATGCGCTCCCTATCGTCAGGATGTATCAGTTTAAACCAGCTGGCAACACCCTCCCCCATCTCTTCCGGGTCATACTTCAGCATGGTTTTCAGACCGTCGCTCCACCATATTTCATTGGTTACCAAGTTCCAGTCCCAGATCACATCGTTCGTAGCCTTTGACACCATCCTGAAGCGTTCTTCGCTGGCTGCCAGCTCTCTGGTACGCTCAATTACCCGTTTTTCCAGCTCATTATTCAGCCTTATCAGGTCCTCCTCGGCAGCCTTCAGCTCTTCATACGCAATCAGCACCTGGTCCTCACTGCTCTTTTTGCCTGTGATGTCGCTCATC
>DATBUF010000186.1:0-4875 GCA_036516435.1 Pontibacter sp. | reverse complement strand
GGAAATTGTAACCACCGATGACCCCGCCATGAGCTTGCAACCGCATTTCTACGCCACAGCCGGTGTCCGTTTCCAGCCGAGCAACGACCTGGCAGTAATACCGTCTGTAATGGTAAAGATGACGGATGCAGCCACCCCAGCTGTGGACCTGAACGTGCGTGCCTTGTATGCGCAGTATGTATGGGGCGGCATGTCGTACCGTCACAACGATGCGTGGGCTGTTATGGCCGGCGTAAACCTGAGTTATTTGTTCGATGTAGGTTATTCTTATGAAGTGGCTACTTCCAGCATGAGCCGTGTAACAGCAGGCAGCCATGAGGTGGTAGTTGGTATAAAATTGAATAATGCCGGTAAGGTGCTTTGTCCGCAGTGGGTTTGGTAATGTGGCTGGGGTTAGCTGGATGAGGCTATAGTTGCTTGCTGCTAGCTATAGTTGCAACTTGAACCAAGCCGTTGTTTCATAGCTACAGCTGCATCCTCAGTTTTACTCACCTATCGTTCTATAGTTAGCTTGGCTCCCTCTCGGGCCGGGAGGCCCCGTCTTCGGGCATCGCGCTGCTGCCTTCTTGCTATCCTCCTGCGTCGGATTGCCTGCGGCACCGCAACAAGTCAAAGGCGCTCAACCCAAAGACTGAAATCACATTCGATAGTAGCTGCTGTAGCTATAGTTCATTAGAGCAGCTATAGTTCACATAGCTTTTCTCGTGGTTATAGTTTCGTAGGGCCAGGTCGCGACCTGTCCGCTCTTGGTCTGGAACTATAAAACTAAACTATAGCTGCAACTGTAGCTAAGGCTGAAGTTTATTGCTGGCGCGGGTTTGCAACCCGTGTCTTACTATAGTGTCGGATTTACAATCCGACTGGACCACAGGGCCAAACTATAGCTGGCCACGGTAAGAGGCAATAACTATAGAACTATAACTCTCAACTATAGCAATAGCAGCAATTCCCCTCTTGGGAGGGGAAAGGGGTGGGTAAAACATACCATAGCCATACCTGCAACTATAGCAAAGGCCCAATCCTGCTAATCCTGTAAACCCTGATTCAGATAAATTCTCACCCTCCCCGTTTCCGAAGAGGGTGAGAGGCAAACTATAGTTTCAATCCGAATTTCTCAGCGTTGGCCTGGGCTGTTTCGTAGCCGGCGTCGGCGTGGCGGAAGATGCCCATGGCCGGGTCGTTGTGCAGCACGCGGCTCAGGCAGCGGTCGGCACGCTCGGTACCATCGGCCAGAATAACCATACCGGCATGTTGCGAGTACCCGATACCTACACCACCGCCGTGGTGGAACGATACCCAGGTGGCACCACCGGCAGTATTCGACATCAGGTTCAGCAGTGGCCAATCCGATACGGCGTCAGAGCCATCCAGCATGCCTTCGGTTTCGCGGTAAGGCGAGGCTACAGAGCCGCAGTCCAGGTGGTCGCGGCCGATGACGATTGGCGCTTTTACCTTGCCATCGCGCACGAGTTGGTTGAACATCAGACCAGCCTTTTCGCGCTCGCCCATGCCCAGCCAGCAAATGCGGCACGGCAGTCCCTGGAACGCTACTTTCTCTTCGGCCTCATCCAGCCAGTTTATCATGTGTGTGTTTTCCGGGAACAGCTCTTTCAGGGCGGCATCGGTTACTTTTATATCTTCCGGATCGCCGGAAAGGGCAGCCCAGCGGAACGGTCCTTTGCCTTCGCAGAACAGCGGACGCATATATTCCGGCACAAAGCCCGGTATGTTGAAGGCGTTTTTCTCGCCGCCCTGCTGAGCAAACTCGCGCAGGTTGTTGCCATAATCGAACGTGCGGCTACCGCGCTTCTGCAGCTCCAGCATAAAGCCAACGTGGCGGGCCATGCTCTTCAGCGAACGGGCTTTATATTCCTGCGGATCACTTTCGCGCAGGGCTTTGGCTTCTTCCAGCGTCAGGCCATTTGGCACATAACCGTTGATCGGGTCGTGAGCAGAGGTCTGGTCTGTTAATATTTCCGGCGTAATGTTGTCCTGTATCAGTTTCTCCAACACATCACCAATGTCGCCTACCAGACCAATCGAAATTGCCTCGCCTTTTTCTTTGGCCTCCAGTGCCCAGCGCTTGGCCTCTTCGTAATCGTAGGTCATTTTGTCGATGTAGCGGGTTTCCAGGCGCTTCTTAATGCGTTCCGGGTCGATATCCACACCTAAGAAAGTAGCACCGGCTATAGTTGCTGCCAGTGGCTGCGCGCCACCCATACCGCCAAGTCCGCCTGTTACCAGCAGTTTGTGGCGCAGGTCACCGTTAAAATGTATTCTGCCGCAAGCTGCAAAGGTCTCGTAGGTGCCCTGCAGAATGCCCTGTGTACCGATGTAGATCCAGCTGCCTGCAGTCATTTGTCCGTACATCATCAGGCCGCGTTCGCGCAGTTCGTTAAAGTGCTCCCAGGTAGCCCAATGCGGCACCAGGTTAGAGTTGGCGATGAGTACACGTGGCGCTTCGGCGTGCGTACGAACCTTACCCACTGGCTTACCCGACTGTACCAGCAAACTTTCATCTTCTTCCAGGTTGAGCAGCACTTCAATAATTTTCTGTGCATCGGCCACCGTGCGCGCTGCCTGCCCGATACCGCCATACACCACCAGTCGGCTGGGATCTTCGGCTACTTCGTCGGTCAGGTTGTTCAGGAACATGCGCAACGCGGCTTCGGATTGCCAGTTTTTGGCGTTCAGTTCCGGGCCTGTCGGCGGAATATAAGTGGGATGATTGGCGTATTTCTGGATGAACTCGCTTACCGAAAGGCCGGAGCGTTGTATCGTTTCAGTTACTGGTGCAGTATTCATAGTTTGTTCTAAAAATATATACTTCTTCAATATTCTTAAAAATAAAGCAGAAAGGATAGTAAAATCATCTTAATTTCGGCTAAATGCTACCTCTTCAACCCCATTCATACCTATAAACGCTATGTTCCACCTGCCTATTACATCCCTGAAAGCCCAGTTCGGAGACATGGATATTTACCTGTTCGATCAGTTGCTGAAAGGGCGTATACAAAAAGGCATGAAATTGCTCGATGCCGGCTGCGGCAATGGACGCAACGTGCACTATTTGCTGCAGGCCGGGGTAAAAGTATACGGTGCCGATGCATCTGTAACAGCAATAACACAAACAAAGCAACTGGCCAGGGAACTGGCTCCTACCCTGCCCGCCCGCAATTTTGTAGTTACTGATCTGGGTAGCTTACCTTTTGCAGATGCTGCATTTGATGTGGTGATCTGCAGTGCTGTGTTACATTTTGCCCGGAGTGAGGAGCACTTTCAAACTATAGTTATCGAACTAGGGCGTGTACTGAAACCGGGAGGAATGTTATTCTGTCGCTTTAGCACAACTATAGGTTTAGAAGGAAAACTACAGCACCTGGAAGGCAGATTTTACCGGATGGCGCACGGACCGGTGTGGTTTCTGGCAGACGAAGAAATGTTAGTTGCGTTAGAAGAGCAACTTGGCGCTACACGGCTGGACCCGCTGAAAACAACTATAGTGGAACATGACCGAAGCATGACAACATGGGTGCTGCGGAAAGCTTAAGACATCGCATAAAGGAACCGCTAGCGCGAGTTTGTAAATTAAACCAGGTACAAAATATGCCGCAAGTTTAGCGTCAGCGTAACTTGTGGTTGATTATAGCAGCCAGTTTGTAACTGGCGAAACTATAGTTTACCAGCTGTATTTCAGTTACAAACCGGTACCATATGTAGCCACCAGTCACTGCTACACTTAAACTTGCGGCATTAGTAGGTATCTAAAACTCCGTTGCCCGTTTACGCTACTTCTTCAAAATCTTTGGTGCGCGGAATGTGCATGAACTGTTCCACAAATTCGTCCGGTAAAGTTGTAAGCTTGCGTTTGAGCACATCCATCCAGGCACCATCCACAACAATTACAGCAGCTTTTACACCGTCTTCTTTAAAAATCTCGTGCCGGATAGACCAGCGGGAGCCATCTTTTCTGCTCCTGAGCAGGCTGGTGGTTACGGTTATAGTTTCGTTGGCGCCTATTTCGCGCAGGTAGGTGGTTTCTTCGCGGAACAGGATCGGGCCGATGTGCAGTTTCTGGAACGTACGCATGCTGAGGCCCAGTTCGTCCAGTATTTGTACACGTGCCTGTGCGGCAAAATCGGCGTAGGCAGAGTGGCGCATGTGCATATTGGCATCCAGGTGCGACCACATTACTTTGCCTGTATAGGTGTAGTTCATGGTTAGATTTATAGTTGGAAAATGATCAAATAAAACGGCTTCCGCTATAGTAGCAGAAGCCGTTTACAATATAGTTTATAGTTCTTACAAAGTCGCCATATCAATCACGAACCTGTACTTCACATCGCTACGGAGCATGCGTTCGTAGGCGGTATTAATTTCGGCAATCGGGATCAGTTCAATGTCCGACATAATGTTGTGCTCGGCGCAGAAATCGAGCATTTCCTGCGTTTCCTGAATGCCCCCGATCATAGATCCGACCAGGCGTTTACGGCGCGCGATCAGGCTGAAACCGGCAACTGGTGAAGGCTCCGGTGGCGCTCCCAGCAAGATCATGGTGCCATCGCGCTTCAGCATCGAAAGGTACAGGTTATAGTCGTGCGGCGCTGACACTGTATCGATAATAAAATCGAAAGAGTTGCGGAGTTGCTTCAGGGTTTCAGGATCTCTGGTAACGGCAAAATTGTGTGCACCCAGGTCGCGGGCATCCTGCTCTTTGTTGGGCGAGGTACTTAATACGGTTACATCAGCGCCTTTGGCAGCCGCAATTTTTACAGCCATGTGGCCTAAACCACCCAAACCTACGATGCCAACCCGGTGCCCTGCTCCTATTTCCCATTGCATAATAGGCGAATACGTTGTGATGCCGGCGCAAAG
>DATBUF010000185.1:0-8252 GCA_036516435.1 Pontibacter sp. | reverse complement strand
TTACAAACTATTTAAAAATATTTTTCGGTCACCTGCGCACAGCATAGAACCTGTGGCTAAAAGCAGTAAGGGTAAGAGGTATATACGAGAAAAAATGGTTGTGAGCTAAGATTCGTCAGATTTGATGCCTTACCGGTTTTGCCCAACCGCTAGTAGCAAGATGCAGTGAAAAGAGAACGCTACAAAGGGTTACCTATTCGGTAACTATAGTTGGACCTCGTCTACTGAGCACCGAAGTACTAAACAGGCTCAGGAAGTAACAGAATAGCCCACCATACAGCTTTATTAAGGATGCCATAAGTAGAAGCAAAAGGTACACGCTGCAAATGCTTCCGTTGCAGCAGCTTGCAGGCTTTATCCATTTAGCATCCTAACCTGCCTGGGAGGCAAGATTTATGGACTAGATGAGACTATAGTTACAGGTTACAGCTAGCTCCCTTCATTATTCACCGGAAAGCACTTCCTGCACAATCAAGCCATCTTTCATCACCAATGTGCGGTCGGCCATAGCGGCAAGTTGTTCGTTATGCGTTACTATCACGAAAGTCTGGTTAAACTCGTCGCGCAGCTTAAAGAAAATATCGTGCAGCTCCTTTGCATTTTTAGAGTCCAGGTTGCCGCTCGGCTCATCAGCGAAAATAATTTCAGGCGAATTGATCAGGGCGCGGGCCACTGCTGTGCGCTGCTGCTCACCACCAGACATCTCAGACGGCTTATGATGTAACCTGTGCGACAGGTTTAGCATGGTCAGGAGCTCTTTGGCCCGCTCAGTAACTTCTTTCTCGGAGCGCCCGGCCAGGAAGCCAGGCAGGCAAACATTCTCCACAGCAGTAAACTCGGGAAGCAGGTTGTGAAACTGGAAAATAAAGCCGATGTGGCGATTCCGAAACTTTGCCAGGTCCGTCGCATTCATCTTCGCTATGTTCTTCGTCTCGAAAAGCACTTCCCCGGAGTCGGCATTATCCAGCGTGCCTAGTATATGCAGTAAGGTACTTTTACCGGCACCTGATGCACCCACAATCGAAACTACTTCACCTGCACCAATCGTCAGATCGATGCCTTTTAACACTTCTAGATTACCGTATTTTTTGTGGATGTTAGTTACCTGCAGCACGCGAATAAGTGTAAAGGGATTGAATGAAACTATGTTAGCACCAAATTTACAATAATTTATTGTAATTAAGATTTCTGATCGTGCTTCCTGCAGTTTGTCACATCCGCAGCCTGCGAACTATAAGGCACACGATATGTACTGCCTGAATAACCTGTAACTATAGTTTCGATCCATGATAAAACTCTGGTGGCTTTATACTCGTTGCGTTGTTAGCGGTTGCACATACTAACCATTAAAACAGCTTAGTTCCGTCTACAATATTTTAAAAATCCATTACTTGAATTTATAGGTAAATAGGCGTACTTTCGTGCGTCCATTAAAACTGAAAGCATGAACATACACGAATATCAGGCTAAAGACATTTTAAAGAGCTACGGCGTACGCATACAGGAAGGTATCGTGGCTGAAACGCCGGAGGAAGCTGTAGAAGCTGCCAAAAAACTGACCGAACAAACCGGAACAGGCTGGCATGTAATTAAAGCACAGATACATGCGGGTGGCCGTGGTAAAGGTGGTGGCGTTAAGCTGGCTAAAAACCTGGATCAGGTAAAAGAGATCGCAGATCAGATTTTAGGCATGACGCTGGTAACACACCAGACCGGCCCTGAAGGCAAACTGGTACAGAAAGTACTGGTAGCGCAGGATGTTTACTACCCGGGCGAGTCGCAGCCAAAAGAATTTTACCTGAGCATTCTGCTTGACCGTGCCAAAGGCCGCAACGTGATCATGGCATCTACTGAAGGTGGTATGGACATTGAGGAAGTAGCTGAAAAATCTCCGGAGAAGATCATCAAAGAATGGATCGATCCGGCTGTAGGACTGCGTCCGTTCCAGGCTAATAAAATTGCTTTTGCATTTGGTCTGCAAGGTGAAGCTTTCAAAGAGATGGTGAAATTTATCACCAACCTTTACAAAGCCTATGTAGAGACTGACTCATCTATGTTCGAGATCAACCCTGTGCTGAAAACTTCAGACAACAAGATCCTGGCAGTAGATGCAAAAGTTGATTTAGATGATAATGCATTGTTCCGTCACAAAGACCTGGCTGCCCTGCGTGATACTTCAGAAGAAGATCCGTTGGAAGTAGAAGCCAGTGCCTCTAACCTGAACTACGTGAAGCTTGATGGTAACGTAGGTTGTATGGTAAACGGTGCCGGTCTGGCGATGGCAACTATGGATATCATTAAACTTTCTGGTGGCGAGCCTGCTAACTTCCTGGACGTAGGGGGTGGAGCTAACGCACAGACTGTTGAAGCCGGTTTCCGCATTATCCTGAAAGATCCGAACGTAAAAGCCATCCTGATCAACATCTTCGGTGGTATCGTGCGTTGCGACAGAGTTGCAAATGGTGTAGTGGAAGCTTACAAGAACATCGGCGATATCCGTGTTCCGATCATCGTTCGTCTGCAAGGTACAAACGCTGAAGAAGGTGCCCGCATCATTGACGAATCTGGCCTGAAAGTTTACTCTGCTGTAGCTCTGAAAGAAGCTGCCGACAAAGTAAAACAGGTTTTAGCAGAAGTTGGAGCTTAACTATAAGCATACACTATAAAACAGAGAAGGCTGCCTTTAAAGGCAGCCTTCTCTGTTTTATAGTTCTACTGGATTAGAGCTTTACACCTACCTCCTGTTCCTGCGTTTACTTCTCAAACTTGCTGGGTTAAACTACTTCCAGTTGCACTTCCACATTCCCCTGCACGCCAATAGAGTAAGGACAGATCTGGTGCGCCTCCTCCACCATCTGACTGGCTTTTTCCTTATCTAATCCCTTCAGGTCTACAGTGAGCTTTACACCAAGTCCGTAGCCCCCGTTCTCATCCTTCAGCAGGTCTACATGCGCAGTAACCGTTGAGGCAGGATCGAGCCGTTCGTGGTGCTTGCCGGCTACAACTAACAGCGCGCTTTGAAAGCAGGCCGCGTACCCGGCTGCAAATAGTTGCTCAGGATTCGTTTTCCCCTTCTCGCCTCCCAATCCTTCGGGTAAGGACAGCGGCATCTCCAGTACGCCGTCCGACGATTTAATCTGGCCCCTGCGGCCGCCTGTGGCAGTAACTTCTGCCGTGTAAAGTTTTTCCATAGCCTGTACTCTTGTTTGGTTACAGGTATACGTAAGCACGCACTCGTTCGGTTTGCACAGCACTACAGACAATCCTATAGTTTATCCGGAGTATATGCAGTGTCCCCGCTTTCCGCAGCTTCTAGCCTAGAACTATAAGGCCACAAAACAGCTGGCTTCTACAACAAATTAAAGCCATCAGCACAATAGGATTATTTTTACTTCGCCTTAATCCATAAAATGAAAGTTTTCTAATATCTTACTTTTTATATAAAAGCATACAGTTACCGAAAAATAGAGTAATTATTTCTATACATTTGTAGATACATATATTTATGAGATGCTGGCAAAATCAACAAATCTTTTATAATATATGATTTATCTAACGCAACAACCACAAACTTAATAAACGGAATTAGATGAATCCTGAAAAGAGCATCTCTGACTACGGGAAAATACTGGCGCATTTACTGGATGTAATTGTGTGCCTCGACAGGCACGGGTACATTACCTTTGTAAACCTATCCTACAATAACATCCTGGGCTACTCCCGCAACGAGGTAACAGGCAGACATTACTCTGAATTCCTCCACCCGGATGATAAAGAAAGTACCGGTGAGGCTATTCAGGAGGCCGTAGATCATGGTAAGAAGACCGATTTCCCGGCCCGGTGTATTCACAAACTGGGGCATGTTGTATCTATGACATGGTGCGCCATTTGGGCAGAGGAAGATGGTACGCTTTACTGTACCGGCCATGATGCGAGAGACCAGGAGGCAAGCAAACTGCTCTTAGAAGAGAGCGAGCAACGCTACAGGTCCTTATTCGATAACAGTCCTGACGTTGTGTTTGTAGAAGACCGCCAGGGTATTATTACAGAAGCAAACCTGCAGTTTGAGCAATGCCTGAAAATCAAGCGTGAGATTGCCTTAGGCACCTCTGTATCCGGACTTTTCTCACCGGCTGTTGCAGCCATAAATACGGCAAACTTTCAGCAGGCACTGCTGGGGAACTCGATGCGCTACGACATGGAACTTGTTGTAAATGGTGAGAACAAAATATTCGACACAATCAAGCAGCCTGTTTTTGTAAAGGACACTATAGTATGTATACAAACTATAGCAAAAGACGTTACACACGTCATCCGGTCTTACGACACCATACAGCGGCAGGCCAGTAAACTGAACACCATATTCGAGAGTATTACCGATGCGTTCATTATGCTGGATAACGACAGGAGAATTACCTATATGAATACGGAGGCGGAGCGATTGTTGCGTTTAAAGCGAGAGTCCCACATCGGTAAAAACCTGTTGAATATCTTCCCGGAGGAAGTGGGTGGCGAATTTCACACACAGTATATACATGCCACCCAAACAGGAGCTTCCGTGCATTTCACCTCCTACTTCAGGGAGCTGGATATATGGCTTCAGGTAAAAGCGTTTCCGTCAGCAGAGGGCTTCTCTATTTACTTCGATGATATAACAGAGAAAATCAGAGCGACGCAGGAACTTGAAAAACTTTCGCTGATAGCAAGCAAAACGAGCAACAGTGTACTTATAACGGACAAAGACCGGAAAGTTGAATGGGTAAATGCCGGCTTTACAAGGCTGATGGGCTACACTTTAACGGAGGTAACAGGTAAAAACCCACAACAACTGTTGCAGAGCAGCCATTCCAATCAGGTTACAATTAACCAGGTGGAGCAAAGATTGCTTCAAGGCGAGGGAGTTTCTTTTGAGGCTGTAAATGCCACAAAGGACGGAGAGGAAGTATGGGTCAGGAACGAAATCACACCTATTTTCGACGGGGACAACCAATTAGCTCATTACATCGAAGTCCAAACCGACATTACAGCCCTGAAGCGGTCTGAACTGGTGTTGTCGCAGCTGGCTAAGGACCTGTACAGGCAAAACAGCGATATGCAGCAGTTTACCTATATTGTGTCGCATAACCTTCGGGCACCTGTTGCAAATGCCCTTGGTCTGGCTGACCTGCTCTTCAGACTCGACAAAGACTCTTCCCTCTACGAGCAGTCGCTCACTAATTTAAAAGAGAGCATTCTAAGACTAGACACGGTGCTGAAAGATATGAATACTATACTAAGCATCCGTGATGGTAAGGACAATTTTGAGCAGGAACAAGTAAGCGTGCAGACTGTTATACAGCAAGTGGTATCTTCACTGGAAGAGCCATTGCGTAAAAGTGGTGGCACCATTATCTCTACTATAGATGCGCAACTTACTGTACGCGCCAGCAAAGCATACCTGTACAGCATTTTTTACAACCTGCTCTCGAATGCTATTAAATACCGTGCAGAGGAGCGTGAGCTGGAAGTAAAAGTAAAGTGTTTTGGTAACTCGCAGGAAGGGGTGCTGCTCTCTTTTACGGATAATGGCTCCGGTTTTGACATGCAAAACGCAGGCGACAATGTTTTCAGGTTGTATAAGCGCTTCCATGTAAATAAGAAAGGGCGGGGAATCGGGTTATACCTGATCAAGAACCACCTGGAGGCAATGGGAGGTCATGTAGAAGTAAGCAGCCAGGTAGGAGTAGGCACGCGTTTTTTACTCTATTTACCTAAACGTTAACAAACTATACACCTGACACTTGGAATCACTTGTACAAAATTGTTCTTACACCACCCTGCGCAGGAGCTTTGGCATCTCTGCCGAACCTGATATAGTAAAACGTACAGGATAAAGTCTGTTACATAATCAAGAAAAGTAGTATTTATAACATGGATAAGAAAGCAGGAGGCATTCCTTTACCTGATAATGAAGCGCAGCGGCTCGCAAAGCTGCGGATCTACAACATTGCAGAATACGAGCAATCAGGAGCCTTTCAGCATGTGGCAACTATGGCAGCCCGCATTTTTAAGGTGCCCATCGCCTTTGTAAACTTTGTTGAATCCAAGAGTGTGCTGATAAATGCCAGTGTAGGTATAACGGGCCTGGCTGAAGTAAAGCGGGAACTAGGCTTGTGTTCGCTTGCTGTGCTACAGGATGAAGTAACCGTGATTAAGAATACCAGAGACGTAGAGGAGCTACTAGCAAACCCATTAATTGCTGATTTCGGCCTGCAGTTTTATGCCGGCGCACCTGTTAAAACACCCGATGGCCTTAACATTGGAGTAGTCGCCATTGCCGATAAAAGGCCACGGGAATTTACGGCAGAAGATGAAAAGATACTGGAGGGGCTGGCAGCCGTGGTAATGGAAGAACTGGAAGAAAGACTGGCACACAGAAGCAAGTAGCTGAGTAGTATCAAAAGCCGTACATACTTTTTTCAGTATCTGTTTCCTTTTATCAGCAATGTTTCTATTTTTGCACCACATACCAGCACCCGTAGTTCAACTGGATAGAATATCGGATTTCGGCTCCGAGGGTTAGGGGTTCGAATCCTCTCGGGTGCACACATTAATTACAAGCCTTGTGAGTAAGCTCGCAGGGCTTTTACTTTCCTTTTTCGGGGTGTAGCGTAGCCTGGTATCGCGCCAGCATGGGGTGCTGGAGGTCGCAGGTTCAAATCCTGCCACTCCGACTATAGACACAAGGGCATTGCTTTAAACAAGGCAATGCCTTTTTCTTTAATAGTTGTCTGCCTTGAGCAGGAGCTACCGGCAATGTACTGCATTCCTTCTCCCCCTTAGCACGAACTATAGTTTTACCAGCTACATTAAGCCAATACCGTTACCGGGCTGTTCATACAACTCCTCCGGCAGCTCAATTAAACTTTAACCGTTCAGTAGCAGTAAACTGCTTATTCCATAGTTTTTTCATACCTTTAAAAAATGTGTAGTACATCAGTTCATTGCTTTCATTTTTAATCAGAATCAAACTACACTTTTCCTACTACACACCTAAAAATCATGAACACAACTTCCGATTTCCTGCAGAAGTACCAGAAAAAAATTCTTGAAGGCTGGATCCAGAACCAACTGGCCGATACTACTCTCCGTGAAGATCTTATCACAAATGATGAGCTGCTTAAGCAATCAGAGGAGTTACTGGACGCACTGGTGCAAGCGGTAAAAACAGGCAATTTCACGCACATCGACTCTCCGGAATACAATCAGATCACCGATATTTTGGGAGATGTATCGATTACGCGCGCGCGCCAGGGATTTAGCCCACGCGAAACAGGCACGTATGTACTTAGCCTTAAGAAGGCCATATTTACGGTACTGGAAGAAGAATACAGAAACCAGCCCGAAACGCTTTACAAAGATATTCTCACCATCAACAATCTCCTCGACCAGCTTAGCATTGTTACGTTCGAGACCTTTATCAAAGGTCGTGAAGATGTGATCCTGCGCCAGACAGATGAGATAAACGAGATATCCACCCCTGTAATTCGTGTTTGGGACGGCATACTGGCCCTGCCTATTATCGGTACTCTGGACAGCGCCCGTACACAGATTGTAATGGAGAACCTGCTGCAGGAGATTGTAAATACTGGCAGCACCATTGCCATACTTGATATTTCCGGCGTACCGGCAGTTGACTCCCTGGTAGCACAGCACCTGATTAAGACTGTAAGCGCTACCCGCCTGATGGGAGCCGAGTGTATCATCAGCGGCATCCGTGCCGAAATTGCACAAACTATAGTTCACCTGGGCATCGACCTGTCCAATATCAAAACAAAGGCCACCCTGGCAAGTGCCCTGCAGCTGGCTTTCAGTATGAGTAGCCTGGAGGTAAGAAAGGCAGGCAAAGGTCCGGCAGCTGGTTTAAACCGATAACGCGCAATGGACAGAATTCCTATTTTAAAGATGGGGCCTTACCTGCTTGTTACCATACAGATAGACCTGTATGACAGGCTGGCTCTTAATCTTGAGAATGATCTGATCAATATGGTAAGCAAGACCGAAGCGAGAGGGGTGCTTATCGATATTTCAGCAGTAAGTATAGTTGACTCTTTTATGGGTCGTATTCTGGGGAACATCGCCTCTATGTCACGCATTATGGATGCGGAGACTGTGGTAGTAGGCATGCAACCCGCCGTGGCTATTACTTTAGTCGAGTTGGGCCTTACCTTACAGGGCGTGCATACGGCACTTAACGTAGAGAAAGGCATGGA
>DATBUF010000184.1:0-3916 GCA_036516435.1 Pontibacter sp. | reverse complement strand
TTCGCAGCGACTTTATACTTACAGACATCAGCCTGATCAGCAGGTAGCTTCCCAGCAAAAACAGCAGCAATCCTGCAAAAAACACCTTTATCCGGATGAAAAGGTAAAGTTGTAGCGGTAGTATAAACCAGGAAACTATAGTTAGTTTTTTCCGATGCGCCAGCTGCAGTACGAAAGCCATTACCCAGCACATGCACCCCATCAGCACGCCATCTTTCAGCAACCCCGAACTCCAGAACACCACCGACGGAAAGAAAAGTAAGCTCACGATAGCCGCCTTCCTCGCCTCCGGAGAAATAGTTGAAAGCACAGCTACCAGCCTGGCCATGCCCCAGAAACTGAACAGCGAGAAGTACAGCCCGATCAGGTAATAACTGCTTTGTGTAAGCAGATTCAGCAGGCTAATGATCTTGAGCAGGAAAAAAGAGTTGGAAAAATCGGCGAAGCGGGTAAAAGGCACACTTTTCCGAAAAGTCTCGCTCGGAAACTCATTATAGAGTAACAACCGCTGGTAAGCTCCGGCATCGTTGTAAGCCAGTTGGGTAAGTTTTTGCGATGCGTTGAAATACGTAATGGTATCGCCGACGCCGTAGTAGTGAAAATATAAAATGCCAAGCAATACGCCACATAGTAGTTTCAGGCCCAGCGCAGGCAGCAGGTACGGCCGCAGTTTTTCAGTCCAGCGCTGCCGGTAAAGCAACCATCCCAACCCTGAGAGCAACAGGATGTTCAACAGGTATACCAGCAGCATCACGAGTGGGGCAGCATGTTTTGTTTGAGAATTTTGTTGCCGATGGCGCACTGCAGGCAGTTTACCGGCTGGCAGTATTTTTTGTAGAGGCTGAGCGCCGCCTGGTTATCCGCTGCCGATTTAGTTTTCCAGCCCAGTTCTTCATAGAGCCGCGTAATTTTGTTGGACGCCTCTTTTACTTTCTCCAGCAGCGCAATGGCTTGCTCCAGGTATTCCCGGTTCCCGCTATACTGACTGTACCCGGCCAGCAACGGCACGGCTACGTTAATGACCAGGTTGTGCGCACTGCCTCTACCCATTGTTTTCTGCGCTTTGGCTGGCTCCGGCGAGAACGTGAAATGCTGTTGCCAGAACTCCGACACCGGCACTAAGAAAAGGCTCTCGTACTGTTTTATAGTTTGGGCCTCCAGTATAGTTGCATAAAAACCGGGCCGGTTTGCCAGTACCGCAGCCAGTTGTGCCAGTCGCACTGTCGGGAAGTTGGCCGGACGCATCCGCATAAAATTCCAGTAGTGGCGCTGTATGGCTGTATCGCGCAAACTATACTTATGACTCAGGAAAGCATACTCTTTTGCCAACTGCTGTGCATACGCATTCTCTGCATCTGCCAGTAACCCGGCCTGCCCGAACAATAAAGCTTCCAACTGAAAAACCTGCTGGTGTTTACGAAGGATGCTGGCCGGTAAAGCTCTGTACATTCGCTCCATCGGTTCCTGGTTCAGCTTAAATCCGAAGCCTTTAAACAGCAGATGATACGCGGTGGCCTCCCAGTCGTGGTTATAACTGGCATAGTTCTGAAGCACGTCGTGGCCCTTTTGCTCCAGGCGCTCGGTCAGGGCGCGGCCCAGCATCATGGTTTTGGTGATCTCGGGTACGGCAGGCCACACATTGGCGCAGGGTATAGTGGTGCGGGCCTCCTGCAGTTGCTTGTAACTATAGAGCAGCGAAGTATCTACCCTGTCTTTCAGCTCCAGCACGGGTATTAGCGTGCCATCTGTCCGCAGAACAGGTTCGTCGGCCTCCCACACCACATGCAGTATTACCTGGTCGTATTTCAGGTCGGTTTGGTGCTGGTGCCGCCTCCAATCCGATGCACGCAAATGGATCTCCACACTCCCCGACCATTCCACCTCTCCTACGAGAACTATAGCTTCCCTGAAATCAGGCCCGGCATCGGTGTTGTAGTAGCCGGTACGCATTACCTGCAAAGGCTCGTCCTCCGTAGTGGCCAGGTTGGTTTTACGGTAGTACTGGTGCTGCCAGATGTAGTGCAGGAAATCTTCTTTCATGGGTAAGGCCGCTCCGGAAAAGAGCAGACTTCTAAGATAAAACCAATTCGGCAGATTTAAAAAATCCGGATAGTGGTAGGTACCAGGTAACGCTGCTGTTGCTGCTGCATGTGGTGTTTAAACCCTTGCTTTACGTTGTCGAGCGCATCCATTTTCGGGCCATCGTAAATAGATTTATATTGACTTGGCAATGGTCCTAAATCTGGCCTCACGCTGGGTTCCTCGGGCAGTGCCAGGTCACGCACGGCCACTTTAAAGTCCTGTTGCGTGGCCCAGGGCATTACCTGTACCTCGCCCAGCTGTTTGGCTACCTGTTTCAGGCGTATGCTGGTGGTAAATTTTTCGGGGATGCGGGTTTCTGGTATGAGGATGTATTGCTTCTCGAAGCCAAGTGCCTGAAACACCACGCTGTCGCCGGGAAGTACAGGCAGCGAAAAAAAGCCGTTTTGCCTGCTCAGTGTGCCACGCGTCGTGCCCGGCACATACACCGCTATCCCCGCCAACCCTTCGGTGCTATCTGCCGACACTACCACACCCGACAGCTGCACCACAGGTGTTTGCTGCTGTGCTGCTGCTGTTTGCAGGCCAATTATAAGTATAGCAGGCAGTAGTAGAAGGATAAGTTTGTTCAGCGTAGCAGAGTTTTGGTTCTACCTGTAAACGACAGACTGGACTGCTAAAGTATAGTCCTTCTTGAATATTTATACTTTCGTTCCTATTGTAAATGCATCACGGGAAAAGAATACCCGGATGATCTTCAGAACAAAGCATCTTGCAGCAGCTTCTCTTCCCCTGCTTTCAGGCGAAAGTTGGGAGCAGCAAGCCTTATTTTGCAGACTCCGGTCTGTATTTTAATTGTAACCCCAGCAGGAAGTTGCGCAGGATCTGGTCTTTCAGGGGGCGGTAGTGCTGGTGGTCCGGTTTGCGGAAAAAGGCGCTGAGCTCAGATTTGCTTAAGCGGAATTTTACCAGGTCCAGCACATCCAGAATATCTTCGTCTTTAAAGTTGAGCGCAATTTTTAGCTTACGCAGAATGGTATTGTTGTTCAGGCTTTTTTCGGGCTTAGGCTGCTCGCCTTCTTTTTTGCCGCGCTTCTCGTTAATAAAACCATTCAGGAAAGCGGCCAGGTCAATGTTCACCAGTTTCTGAAATTCCGGGTCGTCTTCGGGTTTCATCCAGTTGCTGATCTCGGCGCGGGTTACTGCTTTGCCACCAGACGCAAAAAGGTCCATCATCTTAAAGTCGCTGATATCGAAAGTATAGCGTAGGCGGCGGAGTATGTCGTTATTGTTCATGTTTATAGTTTAGCTCAATTGCTTTTGCATGCACACGCTGTTTTCAACGCCTGCATACTGGCCATAGTTCGGAATTACGGTATAGCCGCTGTTTTTGTAAAGTTCTATGGCATCAGCTTGTTTCATGCCGGTCTCTAAAATAGTCGAGCTATAGTTCAGTTCCTTTGCCCATTCTTCTAGCGCAGTCAGTACTTGTTTGGCGATTCCCTGTCTCCTGAAATCCGGGTGCACGAACATGCGCTTTACTTCGGCTATAGTTTCAGAGTATGGCTTTATAGCGCCACAACCTGCCGCCACGTCATCTTTGTAAGCCACGATCACTTCTTTTATAGCATCTACTTTGTTGTACTGGGCATAAAATGCATGATCATCGCCGTCTTTTTCTTGCAGGTCCTGGTCCAGTAAAATTACAAGACTCCGAAAGTCGGGATTGTCGGAAGTGGTGCGGGTTAGAGTTAGCATTGGTATATTAGTTACTTTATTTAGGATTGCTACTTCCGATGTTTAATCTTTAACCCATTTAATCCTTCAGTTTTATAATAATTATCAACTGCACCGAAAAGTAACTGTATTGAAACAG
>DATBUF010000183.1:0-3607 GCA_036516435.1 Pontibacter sp. | reverse complement strand
TTTTCTATAGCTATTCAATACTACACTTCATCTGAAGCATACCACTCGGCAAAGGAGTTCTGCGTTTCCCATAGTTTTAAACTATGCAGTTCTACATGGCCGGGCAGCACCTGGCGCAGCTTGCGCTTAAAGTCCAGCAGCATGTTCTCGCAGGTAGGCTGGTAAGGCGTGAGCACCAGTTTATGGTGCAGCTTTCGCAATGTCTCCACCAACTCAGCAGGTGTATTCTCCCGTAAAAGCAACGCATGGTCCAGCGGATCAACTATAGTTGTGTTTACCAATTTCTTGAGATCGCCAAAGTCCAGCACCATACCATTTTTTGGATGTGCCTCATCTGCCAGCGGCGTACCAACTATAGTTACCTGCAACTTGTAAGAATGCCCGTGTATGTTGCGGCAGGGGCCGTCGTAATCCTGCAGTGCATGCGCCATCTCAAACGTAAAAAGGCGCGTCAGCCTGATCTTTTCCATAGTTTACAGAACAGCCTGCTGTAAGCGGGATTCCAACAACTGCGCTTCGGCTTCCAGCAGTTCGTCCAGCATGAGGGTTTGTCGCTCCAGCTCGTCTTTAAAAATAGTAGGTAGCAGCTGTTTGTAGTAAGTGATGCCCTGTTGCAGGTTATCCCAGAAACTTTGCAGGTACTTGTACTGCTTGTCGGTCAGCGTCTCGAGTTGTTCAGCCTTCTTGGTTTTCCAGTAATCAACATACATTTTCAGCTCATTTACAAATAGGTGCGGTCGGTAGGTGGTGTTCAGTGCATTAAAGCGGCCATAAATATGATCTACCATCTCCTGCAGCTTAAACACACCCGAGAAATAAGCCAGGTTAGGGCCAGGACAGATCGATACCGCTTTGGCAGCCGCCTTTTTGCTGATGTTGTACAGCTGCACGGCAGAGTTGGCCAGCCCCTCGCAGAGGCACTCCTTCGCTAACACCTTTGCTTCTTCGGCCAGGTAAGTAAGCGTGTCAAGTTGCTGGGCCTGTAGTTGTTCCAGTTTGCGGCGCTGGTATTTTCTGGATGCCGTGCAGATCGGTTCTTCCGTAAATTCGGTGTTGGCTACCAGGTGCTTTTTTACGCACGGACTTCCGGGTTTTCCATTGTCGGCACGCTCTTTCTTCAGCAGCTCGTTGGAGGTATTTCGGAGCGAATTAAACGGTACTCCCAGCGGCGAGATCGGACTCAGGTACAGGTCCTCTGCTTTGGCAGCCACCAACTGTTGCAGTGTAGGCTCGTCTACAGTGGTGGCTTCGGGTACCAGCAGGAAAGGGGTGCCCCAGCCGGTAGCGTCGGCTCCGTAGTGCTCCTGCAAAAACGTATGCTCTGCTGCTGTGCCAATGCCGCCCTGCACTGTCAGGCGCTGCGCCGGTATTTCTGCCGGAACCCGAATACCCTTAGCCGCGAGCGCCGAGCTGAACATGCTGTATAGTTCATTGCGCAGGGCATCGCGGTTTTGCTTGAACTCTTCTAATATCGGTCCGAGCAGGTAGCCATCAGTGGCAAAAGCATGTCCGCCGCAGTTCAGCCCCGATTCTACCCGGAACTCTGATACCCATACGCCCTTTTTCGCCAGAATCTTGCCTTGTACCAGTGCTGAGCGGTAATCGCTTACTTTAATGATAACCTGCTTCTGGAACTGCCCCTGCGCATCCGGCAGAAAGCCAGCAAACTGATCGATGTACCCGTACAGGCGCATGTTCATACCAGCCGAGAAAACCACAGCCGAGCGCACGGTACTGTTGGCGAAACCACGCAGGGCTGCCAGAGCATCAGAATACTCCTGCGGAAGCGGCTCTCCAGCCTTGCTATAGTTGGTCCTGTCCAGCTTCGTCATGATGTTTACGTCTATACTGCCGGGCACCAGCGCATTGCGTAGCTCCTCCTGCAAATGCTGTTTCCAGGCTACGTCTGTTACCTGTTGCATGGCAAGGTATTCTGCTTTCAGCGGCGAGTTATCGGGCAGCATCTCAAAGTACCTGGTCAGTTCGGATTCGGGTGTGAAGTCCTGCAGTTTCAGCTCTACCATCTGTTGGGTTACCAGATCATCCAGCAGGTTTAAGTAGGCGGTAACACGTCTGGCTCTATAGTCTTCGTGCTTAGGCGTAATCGGTTCAAACACCCGGTTATACTGCTTGCTATAGTGTTCACGCATTTGCTCCAGCAGGGCATCGTCGCTCAGCGACACCACGGATGAAATGCCGAAGCGGGCTACTTTTAAAGGTGAATCAATAGAGAAAGCAAGTCCCATAACCGGGATGTGAAAGGTGTGCGGGGTAGGTTGTAGCATGTCTTATTTTTGTGCGGTTGATGTTAAAGAATGAGGTAAGCTATAGTTTGCGGCGGCGTATTTCCTGCTCCAGCAGTTGTAGTTCGCGGCCCATTTGCCCGGCTATGGATGTGTTTTCTTCAGCCCGGCGGATCAGGTACGGTACAGCGGTAGCCACATCGCCGTAAGGCAGGTACTTGGACGCATTATAACCGGCAGCAGCCAGGTTAAAGGTCAGGTTGTCGCTCATGCCGTATAGTTGCGAGAAGTGGATGCGGTGCTGATATTCTTGCAGGTCGCCTTGCTGTACGCGCTGGGTCAGGTACGTGGTGCTGTACTCGTTGTGGGTAGCGGCACAAAGCTCCAGGCGGTGGATGTTCTCCAAACTGATGTCGATGGCCTGGTTAAAGCTCTTATCGGTATCTTCTTTTTGGGTGAACACCGGGCAGGCGTAACCATACTTCAGGACACGTTCCTGCTCTTTTTCCAGGTAGGCGCCACGTACTATCTTAATACCCGCAACTATAGTTTCAGCCTTAAACCTGTCGAGGCAGGCTTTCAGGTAAGCAACGCGGTCGGTGCGGTACATTTGCAGTGTGTTAAAGACAACCGCACGATCCTTGTTGTAGCGGCGCATCATCTTTTCGGCCAATTCGTCCATCGGGTCCTGCATCCAGCTTTCTTCGGCATCAATGTACAGCGTTATACCAGCTTCGGCAGCAGCGCTGCACACGGCATCCAGGCGTGCCTCGGTACGGGCATAGGTACCTTGCTCTTCCGGTGTCAGGGGCTTTTTGCTGTGCAGTTTCAGAAATAGATCCTTGTGCCCGATGCCGGTCAGTTTTATGCTGATGTATGAAAAGGCCTTCGTGGTTTTAGCCAGCCTGATGTTGCGCAGAATCTCGTCGCACACTTTGTCGAAACCAGCCTCGTTTTCCTGTGCTTCGGCGGCATAGTCCAACACGGTGTGTACGTGAGCAGCAGCGAGCTTTTGTATTACTTTTTGTGCCTCATCGGCTGTTTCGCCACCGCAAAAGAGCTGGTACACCGTTTTCTTGATCAATCCTTTCACAGGCAGGTGCAGTTTCAGGGCCAGGTTAGTTGCCGCGCCGCCCAGTTTTACCAGGGCAGGGTTGCCCATTACTTTGTAGAGCTGGTAAGCCAGTTTCAGCTCCCCGTTCGACCGGGTGCTGAAGGCTACCTGCAGGTCATCAGCAGAAAATTTAGCGGGTACTTGGGTTATAGTTGCCATTGTTATGTTGTCTGTAGTTGTAACTTCTTGATGGATATCTGTGACCTGGTGCGGCCTCTAACTATAGCTTTCAGCAACTGAATAGCTACCA
>DATBUF010000182.1:0-5328 GCA_036516435.1 Pontibacter sp. | reverse complement strand
CCTGCAGCCCCTTTTTAATGGTGGGGTTAATAACTCCCTCAGAGCGTATAACGGTACAGGTTTCCACCTTCGCTGGTTATAAGCAGGGTACGGTCATCCTCAAACGTAATCCCTTCTGTCTGTCCTGCACCAAGCAGGTTTATTTCCTCGGCTTTGCTGTCAAAGAATTTCTCAGGGGAAGCAACATCCCGGTACAGGTGTATTTTACCCTCGCTGAGCAGGGCTACTTTGCTGCCATCAGGGCTGATGGTGGCGCCGGTTACAGGATCTTTCATTTTTATGTTTCCAACTCTTTTAGCCTTGTAGGAGCCGGGCTGGTCCGGAAGCTGGTACACGCGTGCCTCGCCGTTCTTTTTGCGGTCTTTGGTTATCAGGTACAGGTTATTGCCATACCAGAAAATGGCTTCGCTGTCGAATATCATGTTGTCCTTCTTAGAAGTTTTCTCAGGCTGGTCCTCATACGTAAACCGGATGGCGGCAGGGCGCTGCAGGTCCTGAAAGCTTACCTTGTAAACAGCCAGTTCCGTACGCTTGTTGTCGTTATTGCCGGTATCGCCGATGTACAGATTGCCCTTGTTGTCGCGTGCCAGGTCCTCCCAGTCTACGTTAGGCAGTTTAAGCTTGTAGGTTTTCACCAGTTTTCCTTTGCTGTCTATCTCGTACAGGTGAGGCTGGTTGTTGGCATCGTTGTGTGTAATGTAGTGGCCCTGTTGCGGCATGGCTTCTATACCTGAACTTTCCTTTACCACAGCGGGCAACGGACCAATGGTGTCAAAGTTGCCGGTAGTTGCGGCAGAGGAGGTTGGTTTCGCCGGTGATTGATCTCGTAGAAAATAGAAGGCAATACCCAGAATGGCTGCAAATACAATGAAAACCTTAAGCATCTGTTTCATGAGTAAAAGTGGAATATAGGTAAGTGCGTATACCTGAACTTAACGTACCGGCAGGGGATACGTTTGCTATATAGAAAGCATAAAGTGAATTTTTGAAACGTTTATGAACATCACTAAAATAAAGGAAACCTGCCTGTATGTCTCCGATCTTGCCCAGACAAAAGCCTTTTATACTGAAAAGCTAAACTTCAAGGTGATTGGGGAAGTGCCTGGGCGACACGTATTCTTCAGAGTAGGAAGCTCTGTGCTACTGTGTTTTATCTCGGAAGCATCGCGTAAAGGCAATAACCTGCCACCTCATTTTGGCTCCGGGCAGCTGCACCTGGCTTTTGAAGTAAGTAAAGAAGAATATCCCACCACCAAAGCAACTATAGCCGATGCAGGCATACCCATTGAGCAGGAATACGACTGGGGAAACGGCTTTCTGTCTTTCTACTTCCGCGATCCGGACGAGCACTTGTTAGAGGTGGTCATGGCGGGTATGTGGGAGAGAACCTGAAGCAGCAACTATAGCAGGCAATGCAAATTGTGAGTAGCTCCTAAACAAGTATCCCTTCAGGGCAGCGTGTATTTTTAGTATAACAGGCCATCCTGAAGGGACAAGTGTGCTGGTTGATTAGCGGTTGCGGTTATGCCACTCCAAATCAGTTAAGGCGATAACATAAGTGCCATGCTCGGTATGTGTTATGGTATAAGACTGCGGATAGTAGCCTGGGTCTTCGTAGAGGAGCAACGACGGAACCGCTATAGTTTCAGATTCTCCTACCTCAAGACTTAACAGATGAGCCAGCGTTACCATTGGTTCCAGGAAGGTAACCCTGTCCTGATGCGATCCATAAATGAATGTTCTGGTAAACATACCACCCGGCTGAAACTCAGGAGAGGTTACATCGCTCCAGTGTACACCCATCTGCGGTACGGCAAACGGCACAGGCCCGAAACTATAGATATCAGGAAGTACGTGTTTATTTGCCAGGACATAGGCGTCTTCATCTACTCCGGCCGGAATTTTATTTATCTGCCCTTCGGTTTGCATGTAAAAATGGAAGTCGAAGTGAGGTAAACTATAAACCCCTTCCGGCTCGTGGCCCATAGGGTTCCAGCCCATGGTAATAGTTTTATAGCCTGTTGCGTGGGCCTGTCCTGGGAGCTTCAGCGAAACATCGTACATTTCATGTTCCGAGAGGTTAACCAAAGCTTCTTCTGTGAACTCTATAGCTAAAGTTACAGGCTTGCCCTGTACGGTTTGTACCCAAACCCAGGCCGTGCCATCACCTATAGTTGTTTCAGGGCCATAGTACGTTTTGGTAGCCCCCTTTGCATTGCTTTCAATAGCTGAGTTTAAGTTGGGTTCTACATCTGCGGTATTCTCGCAACCCGAAAACAGGAAAACAGATGCGAATGCCATAGTTTGCAGTAGTCTGTGACTGCGCATGAATAATTTTTCCATAAATCTTATCTGTTAAATGATGGATTTGTGTACCACGCGAGGGGTGAAATAACGCGTTACAGAAGAATGGATCGGATGATGCAAAGTTAGATAACTATAGTTATTGTTGGTATAGTTATACTTAATAAATCGCCTTGTTGGCCCGGTATTTCAGGTGATTAGGCTTGGCATCAAAAAGACGTGCAAATAGGTGCCGGTGCACAGGCGCAGCAGCTTAGAGGAAGGACTGTAAACTATAGCTCTTCGGCTAACTTGCATAAAGTTGGCGCATGCAGCGTATGGCCGCCTTCAAAAGTATAAACCTGCGGCGCAATGCCCAGGCTGGCCATTAATTGCTGTTTCTGCTGAAGCGAAGCCGGGGTAACAAACTCATCCTGGGTGCCATACACTACAGCTACCGGCAGATGCTCAAAGGCAGTTTTGCCGGCAGTAAAGTCAATATCTTCCGGGAAAGAGGCAGCCCATAGGATGAGCCGGTGAACAGGTGCAACGCCGGAAGCCAGCCAACGGCTAACGGTGGCACCTCCCTGCGAAAAGCCAAGTACAGTTACCCGTACACCGGCAGGCAGTTGTTGCAGTTGCGTTTGGAGCAGCAGGTTCAGGTAAGCAGCCTGGTCTTCTATTTCGGCCAGCCGGTCTTCTTTGGTCATCCAGGTGGCGCCCACTCTCCCCGAAAAGCCATCCAGGTAAAACCGCGACAGCGCCTCAGGTGCAACTATAAGGGTGTGGCCAGTATCCAGGGGTGCGAAATGCCGCAGAAAGTAGCGTGCCAACTGCCCATACCCATGGCACACAATCCAGAGGTCTGTTATGTGCTCAGATGGAGTGCCCAGGGTGTAAACGCGGGCAGTGCGGGGTACAGTAAGGCGGTGTTCCTGCATAAGTCAGATCAGAAAGTGCAATAACAGGTCGTGCTGCCGAATGTTTTCATGCTACACCGGCACTACAGATGCTCCGGCGTAAACTGGAAAGGCAGCAGATCCGCTACAGATTTAAACCTGTGAAACTTTCCGTCGGCCGCCTGCAACAGCACCGGAATCGGCTCTTTCTGGCGGAACTCGTATTCTGCCATTACCTGGCGGCAGGCACCACAGGGCATGGCAGGTAAATGTTCCTGCTCGCTGCGGCGGCGGGCGGTTACAGCCAGTAGTTTAATTTTAGCGTTCGGGTGGTGTGCGCTCAAGGCAAAAAGTGCCGTACGTTCGGCACAAAGCCCGGAAGGGTAGGCGGCATTCTCCTGGTTGCTTCCTTTAAACAGGGTGCCATCTTCCAGCAGCAGTGCTGCTCCTACCAAAAAGTTGGAGTAAGGCGCATAGGCATCATCAGCGGCCTGCCGGGCAAGCTGCATGGCCTGCTGCTCCTGTGCCGTTAATTCCCCGGCTGCCAGCACATCTACCTCTATGCTAACGGTTAGTTTATTTGCCATTTAAATCAGTCTCAGTTCACAAATCGGAAAAGGGCTATAAATTTAACGCTATATTCCTGAAAAACAATAAATGCTTTTGCTTACAGCACTTTATCATTAACTTAACGCAGCATAACCTGCCAAGTGAGGGCTGGTTGCAACCGTTGCGGGCAAACTTTTTCTGGACTATGTACGGGCGCACCGCCACCAAAGGCCGGGCAAGCTACAACTATAGACAGCCAGAAAAGGGCGTGCCGGCGCAGCCGTCGGGCTTTCGCGGCTCGCTCTGCAGCTCGTGCCTCACCGCAGGAGCTCAGACAACCGCTCTATCCCTCACGCGTGGGTATTAACCATGAACCAGAACAACCTATGAAACATATCTTGCTACTCGGCGCAGGCCGTTCTGCCACCTCACTTATTGCTTACCTGCTGCAGCATGCCCCTGCCGAGAACTGGCACATCCGCATCGGCGATATCGTTGTCGATCATTTGCATGCTATAGTTGGCGAGCTGCCATTTGCCCAAGCAATGGTGTTTGACGTGCACAACGATGCGCAGCGCGAGGCAGAAGTAAAGCAGGCCGACCTGGTTATCTCGCTGTTACCTGCCAGTTTCCACATCGAGGTAGCACGGGAGTGTATAAAGCAGGGCAAGCACCTGATCACAGCCTCTTATGTTACACCCGCATTCCTGGAGCTGCAAGCCGAAGCCCTGCAAAAGAACTTAACCATACTGATGGAGTCCGGCCTGGACCCTGGCATAGACCACATGTCGGCAATGGCGGCCATTCACCGGATACATGCTAAAGGCGGTAAACTTACCTCTTTTAAATCGTACACAGGCGGCCTGATTGCTCCGGAGTCAGATACCAATCCCTGGAACTATAAGTTTACCTGGAACCCGCGCAACGTAGTGGTGGCAGGTCAGGGTACGGCCAAATACATCGAGAATGGTGCGTATAAGTATATTCCGTATCACCAGCTTTTCCGGCGCACCGAAAGTATTTATGTAGATGGCTATGGCCATTTTGAAGGCTATGCTAACCGCGACTCGCTCAGCTACCGCGAGCCCTACAACCTTTTAGATATCCCGACCATGCTGCGGGGCACATTGCGCAAACCCGGCTATTGTGCCGCCTGGGATGCCTTTGTGCAGCTAGGCCTCACCGACGACAGCTACACTCTGGAGGGCTCTGAGCAAATGACCTACCGCAGCTACCTGGAAGCCTTTCTGCCGCCTGCTGCAAATGGGCAAACTATAGCGCAACGCCTGGCCGACTACCTGAACCTAGCTCCTGAAAGCGAAGTACTTCAGAAACTGGTCTGGCTCGGCTTGTTTACCGAAAAATCTGTAGAACTGGTTGAAGCCACACCGGCGCAGGTACTGGAAAAGATACTGAAAGAGAAATGGCAGCTTGCTCCCGGCGACAAAGACATGATTGTGATGCAGCACCTGTTTGAGTATGAGCTGGAAGGAGAGCGGCACGAACTTACCTCGTCGCTGGTAGTAAAAGGCGATGATGAAGTGCACACGGCCATGGCGAAAACTGTGGGCTTGCCGGTAGCCATACTGGCTAAATT
>DATBUF010000181.1:0-4079 GCA_036516435.1 Pontibacter sp. | reverse complement strand
GGCTTTTGCATAGCGGCCAGGCCCATCAGGCTGCCGATGGCCTCATGGTATGCACGGTTGGCACCTCCACGGAGCAGCACTGGCACATCCGGGTTCGTGTAGCTCATGTAATAGTAAATATGGCCCAGCTCGTGGTGCGTGGTTTCGTACCATTCAGCGTTTGGCTCCACACTCATCAGGCTGCGTACATCTTTATCCAGGTCCATGTGCCAGGCCGATGCGTGGTTGTTCTTCTTATAACCAGCATTTGGCGGCAGCGGGTACAGGCTCGATTTAGTGTAAAAGCTTTCCGGAAGCTTATCAAAGCCTAGGCTCACATAAAAGCGTTCTGCCTGCTCCACCAGCCACTTATCACCTTTTTGTTTCAGAGCACCATCCAAGTCTATGCCTTTTACTTCTACCATAGCACTCCAGTCCTGACCCCAGCGGTTCGGCAACCAGTGCGCAGGCAGGTAATCCGGCACTTCTTTTACACCATACTTTTTCGCCAGTTCGTAGCGGGCGTAGGTGTGCAGTTCGCGGTAGAGGGGCAGTAATTCTTTGTTTATCTGCTGCATCATGTCCATCATTTCCTCCCGCGTCATGCCATAATCAGAGGCCTGGTAGGTGAAGTAATCGTCGTAGCCCAAGCTTTGTACGGTTTTGTTGCGCAGGTCGCGCAGGTTCAGCAAACCTGGTTTCAGGCCGGGACCAACTTCCTTGCTCGCGCTCCAGGCAGCCAGGCGTTTTTTCACATCGTTTTCTGTCTTCAGAATGTTGTCGATGTCGTTGGTAGTAACAGACTTGCCTGCAAGGCGATAATCGTAGCCGTATAGTTTCTCTGTTTGTTCGGTTTCTGCTTTAATGCGGGCCTTTACAACAGCAGGTACAGTTTGCGGGTTGTTGGCAGCAGCATACAGGATGGCTTCCAGTTGCTTTACCTGGATCGGGGTAAGCTGATTTTCCTGTTCTAAGAACTTCCGCGCTTTTTCGATGTTCTCTACGCTGCCGGTAAAAGCGGCAAATGCTTCGTTGGCTTTGCGGGTAGCCACGGCATTGGTAGAGTCGCCTTCCACAATTTTAGTGTTAGAGGCCCACTCAGCCTCTGCCGATTTGGTATACAGGTTCTGGTAAGTTTTAGAGTATTCATCCAGAAATGCCTGCGTTTCCTGCTGCACCGCTGTCAGCTCAGTTGTTGAAGTATTTTCTGCCGTTTCAGACTTCTGACTGGAACAGGAGAAAAGTATAGCTGCCGTAAGGCCGGTTAAAATGATTTTTTTCATAAGGTGAGTTGTGGTTATCTTACTAAGATACAGGTTTATGAAAGTATAAACAATATCTATAGTTGCTCAGCTATAAAACAAAGTCCCGGTAAGTTGGCCTCCATGATCACAGCCCCGAGAGAGCAGCGGCCGGCTTAGGTAGGATTGCAGAAGACCAATAATTTCCGGCTATGGCATCGGAGATAAATGAACAACCTGCTCTGCCTGTACTTATAGTTAGTCCATTAGACCAAGCTGTTGCAGAAAAGCCATCTGATCAAAGTAAGAGATATCCGCTACAATCTTACCATCCTTTACTTTCAGGCGGGCAAATATCCGGAGCTCAAACCTTCTGCCTTTCATTTGTATCGTCGGGGCCGATGTTCTCTACAGTCCCTGCCGATACAAGCTCAACTGCTACTTCATCTCCGTTATGGATGTAATGAACACCTCATCTTTTACGTTCGGCGCCATGTCGAATAAAGGTACGTAGATAGTTTTTACATGGTGCGCACCCATCACAGGCTTAGTCATCTCCGGCGACATGAACACTATCAGCGTAAAGCGCCTGCATGGCGTCCAGGTCGTGGCGGTTAAAGGCATCGAACATAGCATGCATTACTTTTACGGCTTCAGTGGTGTTGGAAGAGGATGTTTCGGGAGTAGCTATAAGCTCCAGAGCTTAAGTAGCTTAGCTGGTTCGCTGCTGGTATCCAGCCAGTACAGGAGCAAGAAGGGTAAAAGTGTTCTCAAAGAGGTATAGTTTAATCGGTTATTCCGTAACCGGATTGTTTACCGGTTCATGTCTGAGAGCTATAGTTCTCTTTCCAACTGTTCTTCTGTCACCTGCGCTTCCAGCAGCAGGTTCTCGTCCAGGTTCTTACTGGTTTTGGCGCCCAGCTCTTTCAGAATCTCTACCCGGCGGATGAGGTTGCCTTTGCCATCGGTCAGTTTGTTCATGGCGGCGTTGTAGGCGCTCTGGCTGCTTTCCATGTGCTTGCCGATCAGTTTCAGGTCGTCTACAAAACCCACAAATTTGTCGTAGAGCTTGCCGCTTTCTTCTGCAATGCGGAGCACGTTGCGTTTCTGGTCTTCCTGGCGCCACACACCGGCTACAGTGCGCAGGGTGGCCAGCAGGGTAGAGGTAGTTACCAGCACAATATTTTTATCGAAGGCGTCGGTAAACAGGTCGTGGTCGTGCTGCAGGGCCAGGTTAAAAGCCGGCTCTATCGGGATGTACATCATCACAAAGTCCGGCGAGTTGATGCCGCTGAGGCGGTGGTAATTTTTGCCGCTCAGGTCGCGGAAGTGCGTGCGAATGGAGTTGATGTGGCTGCGCAGGTATACTTCCAGCTGGCCATCGTCTTCGCAGCTGCAGTAGGCTTCGTAAGCTACCAACGACAGTTTGGAGTCGATGATCAGGTGTTTGTTGTCGGGCAGGCGGATGATGACGTCGGGGCGGTATACTTTGCTCTCGTCGTTCTGGCGTACTTCTTCCCGCTCGTAGTGCACACCTTTTCGCAGGCCGGATTTTTCGAGCAGGCTTTCCAGCAGGTATTCGCCCCAGTTGCCCTGCGTTTTGCTTTCGCCTTTCAGGGCTTTGGTCAGGTTCAGGGCGTCCTGGCTCATTTGCTGGTTCAGGGAGGCCAGCTGCGTGATCTGCTCTTTCAACGACACGCTTTCTTTCAGCGACTTTTCGTAAGTGGCGTCTACTTTGGCTTCAAACTCCTTGATGCGTTCTTTCAGTGGCGACAGGATCTGTTCCAGGTTATCGGCAGAGGCTTTCTTAAAGTGTTCGGCGTTAGTCATGAGCACCTGGTTGGAAATGCTCTGGAACTGCTGCAGGAATTTTTCGCGGAGTTGTTCCAGTTCCTTGTTCTGCTCCTGCAGGCGCCTGTTCAGGTAGTCGTAATCGGTTTCGGCTTTGGTCAGGGCGTTGGTCAGGTCCAGTATCTCGGTCTGGTTATCGCGCAGTTGTACCTTTAATTGTTCGGCTTCCTCTGCTTTCAGTTTTGCCTGTCCCTCCAATACACCCTGCGCCACTGCCCCCTGGTTTATAGTTTGCTGCAAAGCACTCAGTTTGCCTTTCAGCGCCAGGTAAGCAACTATAATACCTGCTAAAAATGCGGCTATACCAACTATTATCTCCATAGCAGGTAAAGGTATGTTTTTTTAGTATTCGGCGCTATAGTTTTGCTAAGGAAATTAGCTAAAAGGTTTTCGTTTGCCACACAGGAATAGAATAATCGCCCTGGTAAGCTGCCCAATAGCCGGCGAGAACTGATAGATGGGTACTGGTTTGAGTAACACAAGTACCTGTGCAGGAGTATTAGAAGACATATGAAAGTTATGTCATGTAACGGGAGTCTTCTTACGCTTCCGGAAGCATGGCTATAGTACATAAATCTATTGTATGATGTACAGAAAAAAGTGGCTGGCTATTTTGCTTACGCTGATAGGGCAGTTTCCCGCTTTGGCACAGGATACAGCTGCTACGGCACCCGGCACCTTGCGCCAGCTTATAGAGCAGGCTTTGGGCAAGAGCCAGGCCGTAGGGATACAAGAGACGCTCACACGAAAAGCCGGCCTGGACGTAAAGCGGGCACGACAGGTATACCTGCCTACCCTGAATGCCGAGGCCAGCTACACCCGCCTGAATGATGATATTGTTTTTCCGCAGGAGTTGCAGCAGCTGTTGCTGGGTACGCAGGGCTTGCTGATAAAAGAGAAGCTGAACGTACCCTTTAACACTCCCTTACCACCCGGTGTGCCGCTACAGCCCGTGCCACCCATCCAGGAAAAAGATATTCTGAAGGCCAACATCAACGGGCAGATGAC
>DATBUF010000180.1:0-8188 GCA_036516435.1 Pontibacter sp. | reverse complement strand
TTGCGGCCTGTGCTTTTACATTTCTGTGGATGTGAAACTCATAACATTACAACTTTCTAACTTCCAAACTTTCTAACTATAGCAGTTCGTTTGCCAGGTTTGCCAGCTCGGATCGTTCGCCTTTCAGCAGCGTGATGTGTGCGTAAAGCGGGTGATTTTTAGCGCGATCGATCAGGTAAGATAAACCATTACTTTGTGAGTCCAGGTACGGGGTGTCGATCTGGTAAATATCGCCGGTGAAGATGATCTTGGTGTTTTCGCCGGCACGGGAGATAATGGTTTTCACTTCGTGCGGTGTCAGGTTCTGTGCCTCGTCGACTATAAAAATGATGTTAGACAAGCTGCGGCCCCGGATGTAAGCCAGCGGCGTGATCACCAGCTTCTCCAGGTCTACCATGTCGCGTATTTTCTGGTACTCCTTGCTGTTTTCCGGGTATTGGTTCTGAATGTACTTCAGGTTGTCCCAGAGCGGCTCCATGTAAGGGTTAAGCTTCGATTTGATGTCGCCGGGCAGGTAACCGATGTCTTTGTTGCTGAGTGGCACTACCGGCCGTGCCAGGTAAATCTGTTTATAGTCACGGCGTTGCTCCAGTGCGCTTGCCAGGGCCAGCAGGGTTTTACCGGTACCAGCCACCCCCTGTATCGAAACCAGTTTAATATTGGGGTTGAGCAGGGCGTGCAGCGCAAAGGCCTGTTCTGCGTTGCGCGGCTTTACACCAAATGCATTGTGTTTATCTACCCGTTCCAGTACTTTGTCACTTGAATTATAGAAAGATAGTACCGAGTTCTTAAAGCTTTTAAGAATGAAAAAGTGGTTATCGGTTGGAGGCGTGGGAAGTACTTTTTCTACTTCGCAGGTGCCTTTCTCGTACAGGTCGTTTATCAGGTTGGCCGGTACATCTTCCAGCGTATCGTTGCCGGTATAGAGCGTTGCCACATCCTGTATCTTACCGGTTTCATAGTCTTCGGCAATCAGATTTAGGGCGCGGGCTTTCAGGCGCAGGTTAATGTCCTTTGTAACAAGCACTACTTTTCGGTCGGGTTGCTCCTGTTGTATCAGCAGGGCCGAATTCAGGATCCGGTGATCGTTTTTATCCCCGAATACCTTCACGGCATCCAGCGTAACGCTCTCGTTCATAATTACCCGGAAGTTGCCTTTGGTCTTGCCATTCAGGGGCAGCCACTCCTGCAGCCGGTGCTCTGCCGATAATTTATCTATAAACCGGATAAATTCGCGGGCCTCAAAGTTCTTGATGTCGTTACCTTTCTTAAAGTTATCAAGTTCCTCCAGCACCGTAATCGGGATGGCAACATCGTGCTCCTGGAAGTTCTGAATGGCGCTGTGGTCGTAGAGTATAACGGAGGTATCGAGCACAAAAACTTTCCGGTCGGTAGGTGCGGTGGCTTTGCTGTTTGCTTTGGCCGTGCGAACACTGCTGGTTGCTTTTGTGCCTGTCTTTTTGGTTTTTGTTGTGTCAGAAATTGGGTTTGCTTTAGGCATAGGATTTTGGTTAAGGGTGAGAACCAAAGTAGCAGCCAGAACGGCCGCTGCAAAGCCCGGGGTTGTGATGAAAGATGTCCGGGCTTCTACTCCCTTGTACGGCAAACAGCCCCGCAGGTAGCTGGCTTTATAGGAAATTAACTATAGTTTAATAACTTAATGGAGCAACTGTGTTGTGGCACGTTCATATAGTGTTAAGAATGAGTATATTATTGTAACTAAAAGTTTAGTTATTGTGTAAATATTCAGTAACTTACTCTTCTAAACTTTAATGATAGAACTATGAAACGAACTGCATGCTGGTTCCTGCTGCTGCTTTTGCCTGTTATGGCGGAGGCGCAAACTGCTGTACCTTTCAAGATCTGGCGCTGGTACCTGCCTTTCCAGGTAAACAAGTTTGATAAAAACCAGGAGTATCATGGCCGTTGGAAAATCTATGAAGATGATACCAGGGTGCTGCGCCGGAACGGCCGCTTCAGGCACGGCGAGGAGGTGGGTACCTGGCGCTACTACTACCCGGGCGGTACACTTTACATGGTAGAGAAGTATAAGCGTAATTCACCCACCATACAGGTTACACGCTACCACGAAAACGGCAAACTTGCCAAAACCGGCATTGCCAGGATTTACCGCGACAAAACGATGGCGCATTATTACTGGGATGGTGACTGGCAGGTGTATGATGAACAGGGCAATTTTACACACACCGAAACTTACCAGAAAGGTAATCTGCTCAGGAGGTCAGGAGACTAACTCAGGGTATAATATGCTTCTTTTTCCTTGTCGTGGAGGCGCAGGTAACCATGGATTACCAGTTTTATCAGGATGCGGTGTGCCCGCCTTTCCGACAGGTTAGCTGCTTTCATGTATTGCTTCAGGGTGAGGCGCTGTTGCTGTTGTAGCAGTTCCAGTGCGGCAGTTTCGTGGCGGTCCAGGGGCAAACGTTCAAATTGCGGCTGTTCGTTTTCAAGTACCTTGTTTACCATTTTACTGGTTTGCACGCTGGTATCTTTTACCCGCACATAGCCGCGCCAGTCGTTGTCTTTTACTTTGGCAAAGTGGGGCTTGTGGCTGCTTTCGGGTATGGTTACTTTCAGGATGGTGTGGTGCTCGGCCTCTAGTTCTTCGTAGGTAAGGGCCACCGGTGGGTCGCAGTAGAAGCTGGCGGCTAACTGTAGCGTATGCTTTTCCTCTTCGGGGTCTATACCGCTTATAGTTCCGTTATCCTTTATGCCTATCAGGATGATGCCGCCGCGGGTGTTGGCAAACGACACCATGGTGCGGGCAATCTTTTCCGGCTGGGTTACCCGCTGTTTAAAGTCGACCTGATCGTTCTCACCTTCCCAGATCAGGCGCTGGAGTTCATCCATAATAAAGAGTTTGTTAAAGCAAGCCGTGGCTATACTGCCTGCAACTATAGTTCTACAGGTTTACGGTAAAACAGGACAGAGGTAGTCATAAAAAAAGCGGACCTGATGGCCCGCTTTCCTGTATAGGTTCTCCTTTTGCTTAGAAAGGAAGATCGTTATCGGCATCAGATGAGTAAAAGGTAGGAGCCTGCGCAGGTGCAGCAGCAGGAGCGCCGCCAAAGTTGCCACCGGCATTAGCAGCTTCCAGTCTCCAGGCCTGCAGGTTGGTAAAGTACAGGGTCTCACCGTTTTTCACGAATGGCTTACCTGATAAGTTAAAAGTAACTTTTACTTCCTGTCCTTTCTGGAACTGGTCAAGCAGGTTGCACTTGTCCTGAGTTAACTGGAACTTGGCGTACTGGGTGTAAGAGCCATCCGGAATCTCGAGCACGAACTCGCGCTTTCTGAATTTATCACTTACCTGGTTTTCCGCGAAGATCTCGTGCAGTTTTCCCTGAATATCAAACGACATAATTTCTGTATATTTATTGAATTAACTTAAAAACAAAGATACAAAGAATAAGGTTTACGGCGTACGTTTTCCGGGTGAGTGCCTGCACTTTTTTTGTAAACTATAGTTCGCTTCGAACTGTGCCTGCACTGCCCCGTACTGTAAGGTGATAGTTAAAAAGCATACTAAGAAATACATGAGTGATTTTTCGATTGCAATCCACGGTGGTGCCGGAACTATAACTCCTGCCTCGATGACGCCGGCGCTGGAAGTACAATATAAAGCCGCCCTGCAGCATGCCCTGGACATAGGCAGGCAGGTGCTGGAGGCTGGCGGAACTGCCCTGGACGCTGTACAACAGGCAGTAACCAACCTGGAAGATACGCCTCTGTTCAATGCCGGCAAGGGTTCCGTTTTTACCAAGCACGGGCAGCACGAAATGGATGCTGCCATCATGTGTGGCAAAACCCTGCAGGCAGGAGCCGTAGCCGGTGTGCGCAGCGTGCGTAACCCGGTGCATCTGGCGCGTGCCGTACTGCAGTACTCCGACCATGTGTTCATGAGTGGGTATGGTGCTGAAGAGTTTGCCCGCAAGCAAAACATCGCCTTTGCTCCGGAAGAATACTTTTTTGATGCACTCCGCTACAAACAGTGGAGTGAAGTGCGCGATTCAGATATTTTTATGCTGGACCACACAGCCGGCGACGAAAAGTTTGGTACCGTGGGTGCTGTAGCCCTCGACCAGCACGGCAACCTGGCAGCAGCCACCTCAACGGGAGGCATGACCAACAAGAACTATAACCGGATTGGCGACACCCCGGTAATTGGGGCCGGAACTTACGCTAATAACCAGACCTGTGCTGTTTCGTGTACCGGGCATGGCGAGTATTTTCTGCGCGCTGTAGTAGCCTACGATGTTTCCTGCCTGATGGAATACAAAGGCTTAACCCTGCAGCAGGCCTGCGACAAGGTAGTGATGGAGAAACTGGTACGCCTTGGTGGAGATGGTGGCCTGATTGCAGTGGATGCACATGGCAATATTGCGATGCCTTTTAACTCCGAAGGGATGTACCGGGCTTGCTGCTCCAGCAGGATAGCGCCGCACGTGGCCATCTACAAAGAAGACCAGGTACCGCAGGTAAGCTCCTGAGGCACCTGCAGCGCGCGTCAGCTGGACTGCAGGGTTGTTTGCTTCAGTGCTGCCTCGTCTTTAAAGAACTCGCGGGTACCGATCTTATAAATATTGCCTTTGGCCAGCACATGCATCTGCAGGTTCTCGATAGAAATTGGGCGGCCTGCAGGTACCTCGTGCACATTGGTGTAGCCGATACTATAGCCATCTACCACTACCACCAGGTTCGAGCCTATAGTTTCAATCAGGCAGCCCTCCGTTATCAGTACGCCGGTGTCTTCGCCCAGACCAATGCCGATTGTTCTGGGCGAAGAGACTACGGCTTCGATCAGGCGCCCGAAGCGGCTTCTTGCTACAAAGTGAGAGTCAATGATAACGCCATCTATCAGGCCCAGGCCCTGCGCCATTTTAACGGAGCCCCGTAGCAGCGCCTCGCTGGTGCTGCCGCCTTTTATCATGGTTTCAGACATGGCCATGGCGCCTGCGCTGGTACCGGCAATCACAAAAGGCTCCTCGTAGTACCGCCGCTTCATAATTTCCAGAAACTCAGTTCCGCCAAACATCTGTGTTAGCCGTGACTGGTTGCCACCGCTCATCATAATGCCGTCAGCCTGCTGTAAACGTTCCAGATACTCTGTTTTCAGGGCATCTTCTTCGGTGCGGATGTGCATCAGGTTTACGTTACGGGCACCCAGAATACCGAAGGCGCTCAGGTAGCGCTCGCCTACTTCTTCAGGTATCAGCGAGGCGGTGGTAATGACTTCTATCCGTGGGTTCGGGTTCGGGATTTCCTGCAGAAAGCGTTTGAGAATGCCCAGCTCAAAAAAATCAAGATAATACTTTTTTTTCGACTTTGGGTTAGGGTAGGTTCCTTTGTCCTCGTTTCCGCCAACAGCTAACAGCTTTCCTTTAGGTTTCTCCACGGTATTATGATCGGTTTTAATTTTTACTAAATAGTCAGTGTGGTTGCCGGTTTGGGCATTACCATCCTCTATAATTAACAGGCTTTACCACTCCTGAAGGTTTTCGTTACAAAAGTGCATTAAAAATTGTGCCGTACAAAGCAGGTGCTCCGGAATTGTTTATATACGTAAAATTATATATTCAGCTTTGGTAGTGTTAAATAAGCTATAGTTAACTAAATTTAATCATAAAGTTTTTAACCCTTGTATCGGTGCCACGTATAGTAAGTCCACAAGCTCATTAGAGATTTTGTTTGACGCTAAACCTTTCCAAGCTATGAAACTAAACAACTTACAGGATCTGCTGATCCACGAATTAAAAGACATTTACAGCGCAGAGCACCAGATTACCAAAGCGCTTCCTAAAATGATTAAAGCGGCCTCTTCGGAGCAGCTGAAAGCAGCATTTCAGGAGCACTTACAGGTAACAGAGCAGCAGATTCAGCGGCTGGACAATGTTTTTCAGATGATGGGGGAGAAAGCCAGTTCCGAGCACTGCAAAGCCATGGAAGGCATTATTAAAGAATGCGAATCGATGATGACGGAACGTGCGGACCAGAGTGTGATGGATGCAGCCCTGATTGCCTGCGCGCAGCGTGTGGAGCATTATGAAATTGCTGCCTATGGCACAGTTTGTACCTATGCCAAGCAACTGGGCATGCAGGATGTAGAAAGAGAGCTGGGGATGACCCTGGAAGAAGAGAAAATGACTGATAAGAAATTAACGATGATCGCTGAACAGGCGGTAAACCTCAGAGCCGAAAGGTAACTGAGCCATATCAAGAGCACAGACTCTGTTGTTTCGCCGGGCTCCCCAAGCAGGTCAGAAAGCCACAGAGTACGCATAAAGAAGCCCGGCCATTTACGGCCGGGCTTCTTCTTTTGCTATTCTATAGTTGCCTATAGTTGCTATTTCAGCATCTCATCCAAAGTTACTGTAGATACGGCATGGTAATTCGGACGTGCCTTGGCGTATATGGCTAATGCCTTCCTTTTACCTTCTGGTGTAGCTGCCAGCGCCTTATAGATCGGCACCAGGAATTTACGGCGGCCCACGTTGGTCAGGAATGTATCCAGCGCTTTGTCGGCGGTTGTATAGTTGTTGCGTATGGCGTGCAGGAACCATGCTGCCAGCACCTCGGAGTTGCCCGAATTTGTGAAATTGAATGCCTTATCCAACTCCTGCATTTGCTTCTCGCTCATCTGCTCCGGCAACATACGTATAAAGTGCAGCCACTCGTGGCTCGACCAGTCTTTTGTGTTCAGCTGCGCTGCAGGTTTCCCGTTTTTCCAGGCGGCGTAAGCTTCTTCTACCTGCGCAAAGCGTTCAGAGGTCGGCTTTACATGGTTTTCTGGCAGGCCAGCGGTATACACCCAACCCTCTATGTTTATTTTTTCAGCCAGTTCTTCGTCTCCTTTTATCAGCTCTGTCCGCAGAAAGTCCAGGAACTTGTCGGTAGTTGTAGTCTGGAAGGCAAAGGTGTTGAAGTATTTGTTCACGAACTCGTCGAAGCGCTCACGGCCAACTGCCATTTCGATGTGGCGCAGGAACAGATTGCCTTTTTCATAGGCAATATCTGTTAAGCCTTCGTCCGGGTCGCGGCCTTCCAGGTCCAGCTTCAGACGGGTGTCTTCGCTCGTCGCGCCCAGTTCCTGAATAGTGCTCTGCAGGTCCTGATAGCCCAGTACATTCAGCATGTCGGCGTAAGGCTTTCCGTAGAGCTCTTCCATAATGCGGCGCTCAAAGTACACGGTAAAGCCTTCGTTCAGCCAGAAGTCGTTCCAGGTGGCATTGGTTACCAGGTTGCCGCTCCAGCTGTGGGCGAGCTCATGTGCAATCAGGCTGGTAAGTGAGCGGTCTTTGGCCAGCACGGTAGGAGTTACGAAGGTCAGGCGCGGGTTCTCCATGCCCCCGAAAGGGAACGAGGGTGGCAGCACCAGCAGGTCGTAACGGTCCCATCTGTATTTGCCGTAGATTTTTTCGGCAGCTACCAGCATCTTGTCCATCTCGGCAAACTCGTAAGCGGCAGCCTCTATAGTAGCAGGCTCTGCATAAATACCGGTGTTCGGGCCTACCTTCCTGAAAGTCATGTCACCCACCGACAGGGCCATGAGGTAAGAGGGGATCGGCTGCTGCATCTGGAAGGTATACAGGCCGGTATTGTTTTTCTGCTGCGGGTTCTCGGCGCTCATGACGGCCATCAATTCCTTCGGCACCTGTACGGTAGCATTGTAAGTAAACCGGATGCCCGGGCTATCCTGTATCGGTATCCAGGTACGGGCAAGTATAGCCTGCGACTGCGTGAACAGGAACGGGTGTACTTTACCGGCAGTCTGCTGCGGGTTCAGCCATTGCAGTGCTGCCGCATCCGGCGAGGTTTTGTACTGGATGTTAATGCGTTTTGTCTCAGGTTTTATAGTGATGTAGAGTGGTTGCCCCAGAAACTTATCGGCATCACCCAGCCGGAAAGTGGTCTCCTCCTGGTTATCGCCGAGCGTTACTTTTTCAATCTGCAGGCCGCGTGTATCAAAAACAATCTCTGTGCCTTTGGCCAGGTTGTCGATGTCGTAGCTGGCAGTGCCGCTTATCGTTTTAGAATCAAAATTAACGGCTATGTTCAGGTCGAGGTGTTGTGCTACCGCCTTTGTTGGCTCTGCATAGCTGTGTACGTCCTCCGACTGCTGACTCTGTGCCTGTTGTGCTGTGGTCATAGTTTCGTTGTGTGTAGTAGT
>DATBUF010000179.1:0-6904 GCA_036516435.1 Pontibacter sp. | reverse complement strand
ACTTCGCACAACTCTAACCGGGGCACTACCGAGCTAGGCGGCTTCTGAGGTAGAAGTCTGTAATATTAATAACAGCCGTTGCCCACCCGCAGCGGCTGTTTTGTTTTTACTTTGATGCCGTTTTATAGGATGGTGTAAGTGCAAGGCTTATACTTTTGGCAGCACAGGCTATACCATATTGCGCTTTATTAATGCCTCAACAGCCTTTAAACGGGCTTTTCTCAAATTCTAATCTTATTCTAATCTCCTTCTAATGCCGCTCTAATACGGTGGGCGTAGGTTTGTATGGTTCCAATAAAACATACATGCAGAAATTACTCCTACTATTTTTATTACTATACGCATTGTTGCCAGGGGCACAGGCGCAAACGGCTGCCTCGCCAGCCGACACCCTGCACCTGAGCCTGGAAGAGGCCGAAAAATTATTTGTAGCACGCAACCTGCCCCTACTGGCGCAGAAAGCAGCCATTGAAGCTTCCAAAGCTGCCGTTATCCAGGCGCGCCTGTTCGAGAACCCGGAACTGGGGCTGGAGCAGATTATCTATAACCCGACTAATGGTCGCTACTTTGATATGAGCAAGGCCGGGCAGAATGCCGTAACCCTGGAGCAGCTGTTTTACCTGGCCGGCAAACGAAACAAACGCATTAAGGTAGAGCAGTTTAACAGCCAGCTTACCGAGCACGAATACGCTGACTTGTTGCGCACCCTGCGTTACGACCTGCGTACCAGTTTTTTGCAGCTGCACTTTCTGCGCCAGCACTATAGCGTACTGCAGGAGCGCACCAAAAACGTACAGCAACTGGTAAACGCTTTTAACGAGCAGTACCGCAAGGGCAACGTGCCACTCAAGGAAATTACCCGCCTCAAGGCGTTGCTTTTCTCACTCGAAAACCAGCAGCTGGCCCTGGCTGCCGAGATGCAGCAGGAACAGGCCGATCTGCGCCTGCTTACCCAAACACCTGCCACTACCACACTGGTGCCTGAGGTTGATGATACTGCCCTGGATAACGTGAAAAGCGAACACCTGAGTTATACCCAGTTACTGGAGACGGCCTTGGAACACCGCCACGATCTGAAAGCCGCCGAAACCAATGTGAAACTGCAGCAGGCCAACCTGACCCTGCAGAAAGCATTGGCAGTGCCCGATATTACAGTGGGCGGTCTCTACGACAAGCAAAGCAGCATTGTGCGCGACTATGTGGGCATAACCCTGAGTACGACACTTCCGCTGTTTAACCGCAACCAGGGCAATATAAAAGCGGCACGCAGCCAGATGGAGCAAAGCCAGCTGCTGTACACAAACCAACAGCAGGTAGTGGAAAATGAAGTGATGCAGGCTTTCCAGAAAGCGCGGGAAGCTGAGCAGCTTTACGCCAACTTCGACCCCAATTTTACCGGGGAATTTAACCGCCTCATTGAGGGCATTACCAGCAGCTTTGCCCGCCGCCACATCAGCCTGATCGAGTTCCTGGACTACTATGAAACCTATACCGACACCATGGCCCTGCTGCTGGAGCTGCGCAGTAACCGCCTGCAGGCCCTCGAAGAAATCAATTTTGTGGTGGGCACACCGCTGATCCATTATTAACTCCTCAAAGAGAACAGATATGAAAAAGATAGTTTATAGTGGCTGCATGCTTGCCACAGGTAGCCTGCTGTTGTTTTCGGCTTGCAGCCAGACAACGAGCAAGCCAATAGATGATGCGCCTTTAAGTGCAGAGTTCTGCATTTCGGATAGTCTCTCTGCTATGGTTCGGGTAGATACGGCCCAGCTTCGCCCGGTAGAGAGCCAGCTGCAGCTTAGCGGCAAAGTGATGTTTGATGCCCGCAAGGTTTTCCATATTTACCCGCTGGTGGGCGGTTATGCACAGGAAGTGAAGGCTGAACTGGGAGATTATGTGCAGAAGGGACAGGTACTGGCTGTAATTAAAAGCAGCGAAGTAGCCGGTTTTGAAGAGCAGTTGATCACGGCACAATCGCAGATGCGGCTGGCCCAGAAAGACCTTGATGTGGCTGGCGACATGTACGAAGCCGGCCTGGTATCGGAGAAAGACCTGATTGCCGCACAGCAGGAAAAGAAGAATGCTGAGGCAGCACTGAAACACATCCGCGAAATCTACAACATCTATAGTATTGGCAAAGGCTCGGAGTACATCATAAAAGCACCCGCTGCCGGCTTTATTGTAGACCGCAGAATTAACGCCGATACCCAGATCCGCCCCGATAATGATGAGATCCTTTTCACTATCTCCAACCTGAACGAGATCTGGGTAATGGCCAATGTGTACGAGTCTGATATCGCAAAGGTAAAAGAGGGGTATAGTGCCGAGGTTAGTACTCTCAGCTACCCGGGCAAGGTATTTCAGGGCAAAATAGACAAGGTGTTTAATGTGCTCGACCCTGAAACGCGCACCATGAAAGTACGTGTGCGCCTCGATAACCCCGACTTCGTCCTGAAGCCAGAGATGTTCGCCAATGTGAAGATCAGTTACCCTGAAGACCGCCAGCTGGTGGCCGTTCCGGCAGAGGCTGTGATTATGGAGAACAGCAAAAAGTATGTGATGGTGTACCGCAAACGTTGCGACGTGAGCACCCGCCAGGTAGAGCCTTACCAGACGGTGGGTAACACTACCTACCTGCTCAGCGGGGTGGAGGCAGGCGAGCCGGTTATTTCCAAATACTCGCTGCTGGTATACGATGCAACTAAATAACGGCGGGCTATGACAAAACTTATCAGAAATATTATCGGGTTCTCACTCAAGAACCGCTTTTTTATCTTTTTTGCTACCCTGGTGCTTATTGTATCCGGCGTAGTAAGTTACCTGCACACGCCCATCGAGGCTTTCCCGGATGTGACGAATACGCGTGTGCAGATCATTTCGCAGTGGCCGGGCCGCAGTGCTGAGGAAGTTGAAAAGTTTGTAACCATCCCGATTGAGGTGGAAATGAACGTGGTGCCGAAAAAAACGAGTCTGCGCTCTATTTCGCTCTTCGGGCTGTCGGTGGTGACGATGATTTTTGACGATGGCGTGGATGATTTTCATGCCCGTCAGCTAGTGGCTAACCAGCTGGCAATGGTAGACCTGCCGGACGGTATTCACGCTGAAATGCAGCCTTCCTCCGGGCCAACCGGCGAAATTTTCCGCTATACCCTGAAGAGCAAAACCAAAGATGTGCGGGAGCTCAAAACCCTGCAGGACTGGGTAATTGACCGTCAGTTGAAGGCAGTGCCCGGCGTGGCGGACGTGGTGAGCTTTGGTGGAGAGGTGAAAACCTATGAGGTGAGCGTAGACCCTAACCTGCTGACCAAGTATGGCCTCTCGGCGCTGGAGGTATACCAGGCGCTGGCAGAAAGTAACGTGAACGTTGGCGGCGATGTAGTGGAGAAAAGTGCCCAGGCCTACGTGGTGCGCGGCATCGGTCTGCTGGATAATATCGAGGAGATTGAGAACGTGATTGTGGACAGCCGCAACGATGTTCCGGTGCTGGTACGACACGTGGCGCAGGTACACGAATCGCACTTGCCAAACCTGGGCTACGTAGGCCGCGATAACGAGCGTAACCTGGTGGAAGGGATTGTGGTGATGCGCAAAAACGAGAATCCAAGCGAGGTGCTGGACGCGCTGAAAGGCAAGATTGATGAGCTCAATGAACTGGTGCTGCCCGACGGCGTGAAAATAGAGACCTTTTACGACCGCTCCACGCTCATCGGCTTCACGACCCGTACCGTAACGACCAACCTGCTGGAGGGCATCATCCTGGTAACGGCTATTGTGTTCCTGTTTATGGCCGACTGGCGTACGACCCTGATTGTAGCCATTATTATTCCGCTGGCGCTGCTCTTTGCTTTTGTGTGCATGCGCATGAAAGGCATGTCGGCCAACCTGCTCTCGATGGGTGCTATTGATTTCGGGATTATTATTGACGGTGCGGTGGTGATGGTAGAAGGCATTTTTGTGATGCTCGACCGCAAGGCACACCAGGTGGGCATGGCCAGGTTCAACCGGCTCTCAAAACGGGGGCTCATCAAGCACACTGCCTCTGATCTGGGTAAGTCTATTTTCTTTGCAAAGCTCATCATCATCACGGCCCTGCTGCCTATTTTCGCTTTCCAGAAAGTAGAAGGCAAGATGTTCTCGCCGCTGGCTTATACGCTTGGGTTCGCCCTGCTGGGAGCACTTATTTTCACGCTTACGCTGGTACCGGTACTCGCGAGCATGCTGCTGAACAAAAACGTGCGCGAAAAGAAAAACCCGGTCGTAAACTTTGTGAACCGGGGCGTATACCGTGCCTTCGACTATACTTATAAGTACAAAAAAGCGAGTCTGGTGGTGGCGCTGGTAACGCTGGGCCTGGGTCTGTTTGCTTTCCGCTTTCTGGGGTCGGAGTTTTTGCCACAGCTAAACGAGGGTGCCGTATACGTGCGGGCCAGCATGCCGATGAGTACCTCGCTGGAGCAGTCTATCGATATGACGGAGCGCATCCGGAAAAAGATCCTGCAGTTTGATGAGGTAAGTCAGGTACTGTCGCAAACCGGCCGCCCCAACGATGGTACGGACCCTACTGGCTTCTTCAACATCGAATTTCACGTGGATCTGAAGCCTAAAGACGAGTGGAAACGCAAAATCAAGCAGGCGGATCTGGTAGAAGAAATTAACCAGGAACTGAGTGTATACCAAGGGATCAGCTTTAACTTCTCGCAACCTATTATGGATAACGTGGAAGAGGCGGTGTCAGGGGTGAAAGGCTCGATGGCTGTAAAGATCTTTGGTGATGACCTGCAGAAACTGGAAGTGCTGGCTGATTCGGTACACAACATTCTGCAGCACGTAGAGGGCATCGACGACCTGGGGGTGATCCGGTTGCTGGGCCAACCGGAGCTGCGCATTGAACTGGACCAGCACCGCATGGCTACCTACAACGTGAACACCGCTGATTGTCAGGCGGTGATCGAGATGGCAATTGGGGGCAAAGCGGCCAGTAAAATGTACGAGGGCGAGCGCAACTTCGACATCCGTCTGCGCTACCTGCCTGAATACCGTCAGTCTGAAGCGCAACTGGGAAATTTGCTGGTGCCAACCGGCAGCGGCAGCCATGTGCCCCTGAAAGAAATTGCCCACATCACTACCCTGACAGGACCTGCTTTTGTGTACCGCGAAGATAATGCCCGTTTTATAGCCGTAAAGTTCTCGGTGCGCGGCCGCGACCTGGGCAGTACTATCAAAGAAGCACAGGAGAAAGTTGCGGGCGTTGTGAAACTCGATAAGGGTATGAAGCTGGAGTGGAAAGGGGAGTTTGAGAACCAGATCCGGGCTACCGACCGGCTTGCGCAGGTAGTACCCATCAGCATACTGCTTATATTCCTGATCCTGTTCGTTACTTTCGGCAACGTGCGCGATGCTGGACTGGTGATCCTGAACGTACCCTTTGCCCTGATCGGGGGAATCCTGGCACTGCTTATTACGAATACTAACTTTAGTATTTCAGCTGGTGTAGGCTTTATTGCGCTGTTTGGTATTTGCGTGCAGAATGGGGTAATCCTGATCTCGGGATTCAAGAAAAACGTGGAAGAAGGACTGCCGCTCCTGCAGGCCATTAAAGAAGGTGTAGCCGAACGCACCCGACCAGTAGTTATGACAGCGATGATGGCAGCGCTGGGTCTTCTGCCGGCTGCTCTCTCTACCGGCATCGGCTCCGAAACGCAAAAGCCGCTGGCCATAGTTGTTATCGGCGGTCTGATTAGCGGTACCATCCTCACACTCCTCATTTTCCCGCTGATAGTGGATACCATATACAGGAAAAGTAAAAAGCTTAAGCTGGCGCATGCAGAGCCCCTGGAAGTAGCAGTGTAAGATTAGGTTGTTTGTTAGTGTGTTTAGGTGTGAGTGGCAAGGGCAGCTGTAATGGCTGCCCTTGTTTTTGGCTAGTACTATAGTTACAGCTATAGTTGGTATGTTTAACGTGCAGCTTTCAGCCGGTACTCGTCCACGAAATGAGAGGCCAGTCTATAGGATATACCCACATCCACCATCACGCCTGTTGCTTCTTTCAGGTTGAAAAAGACCGGTCTTACTCCGGCATGCAGGCTCAGGTAATGGTTGTATACTGCCGGGGCTCCATAATAGAAACTGATCTTGTCTTTGCCCAGCTTAACGGAGTAGTTCGCTACCACTGCCGGGCTGATGCCCCTTAGTTGTACCCAGTCTTTATCGTTGCCATCTAACTTAGGTGTTACGTTTTGTACGGCATACGAAAGCTCTGCCTGCACCTGAAACTCGCTCCTCTCGCTTGTCTTCAGAATCTTGCTGGCACCCAGCCCGATAAAGAGAGTAGGAGGCGCGGCATTTAGTTCCCGCTGAACTGAAAGTGGGTAGTCCTGCTTCAATTTGTTGCCATAGAAGCTCATAACCATGCCACCGCCGATCCCACGTTTACCAGTGTACATCAGTTCTACTTTCATGCCTCCTCCTGTGGCCAGGTATTCGCCAGGTTTCCAGATAAAAGTGTTTGCTGCACCGCCGAAAAGCACATCCAGCCGTTCCCCCGATTTATGGATGTATGCTACGTCTTCGGGCCTGATTTGCCGGTAAGTTGTTACCTGTTGCGTTGTTAACACAGTTTCCGATATACTATACTCCGGGAAATGAAGCTGGAGAAAATACAGGGCGCTCTCCCTTTCTCCGGCTACCCTGCGGGGAGTGAAAGCTGGTAAGCGGCTGGTTGCTGAGCGGAGGCTATCCAGAATGGCCTCGTCTGTAATGCCGTTTACTTTCTCCAGCGTAGGTACGCCCTGCGGGTCGATAGCATAAATTAACTCTATTCCCAGGCCCTGCAGCAGCTGGCGCTGTTCTTTTGTGAAATCGATTTTATAGTAGGTAAGGGCAAGCTGGGCGACACCGCCTT
>DATBUF010000178.1:0-7364 GCA_036516435.1 Pontibacter sp. | reverse complement strand
CTTTGCGCGAGTCGAAAGCAATACTTTCAACCGGCACATCCAGCGGACCAATGGTGTCGAGCACCTGCACATTCTGTAAAATGGTTTGCAGCAACTGCATCAGCTTAAAACTATAGTTATCTGTTTTACATTATTTAGTGGTGTACCAGCATCCAGCGACTGCTTCTGCACACGCTTGCCTACTCCCTGCACATTCACTTTCAGGTGCTGGTTTCCTAGTATAAACAACGCATCCCGCAAGGTTAACCCTGTCACATCCGGCACTTTGCCTTCCATCACCGGGTTGGGCACAAAGTCCAGCGAGCGCATGTTCGGCTTTACCTTCACCCACTCTTCGTCAGCAGTTTTCGGGTGGCTGCTGATACCCAGGCGGTTGCAGATTGTAGAAAGATCATCCAGGCTGCCGGCTGTTACCTGTGGCAAACTGTCTTTATTTGGTGTTACACGCGCATGCAGCGGCTTGTGCATGTCCAGGTCGCGGGCGTATGCTTTGTCGGCCAGTTCCTTAAACACCGGTGCAGCTACATCCGACCCATACACATTTACCCCCCGCGGGCTGTCGATGATCACAATGCAGCTATATTTCGGATTATCAGCCGGAAAATACCCTGCGAAAGACGTTGAGTACTCCCGCACATACTTCCCATCCTTAACCTTACGGGCCGTACCTGATTTACCTGCTATTTTATACTCCGCACTCTTGATGCCTCTGCCTGTACCATTCTCCACCACACCCTCAAGCATGGCTTTCGCCCGCTTCAGCGTCTCGTCAGAGCAGATCTTCTCTACCAGCACCCGCGATTTAAAGGATTGGATTACCTTATCCGATTTGCGGATTTCCTTTACAATAATGGGTTGTATCTTTTTACCATTGTTGGCAACAGCATTGTAAAACGCCAGTGTTTGCAGCGGGGAGATCTTGGTCTCGTAACCAATCGCCATAGACGTAAGCGTAGTACCGTACCAGGTTCTATCCTGCGGGTGCTTTATAAAAGGCCGTGCTTCCCCATCCATCTGAAAACCAAGTGTACTACCCAGGCCGAACTGATCCAGGTAATTCACAAAAGCCTGCTGGTTATGGCTGAAATGTTGCTCCATCAGTTTTGCCACCCCGATGTTGGATGACTTCTCGAAAATCTGCTGCACCGTAATCTTGCCATAACCGCCATGCTTGGCATCGCTCATGTACGTGTTTTTGATCTTGTACCTGCCATCACCGGTATCTACAGTGTCCGTCAGCTGAACTTCAGGTGCAAACTCGAACAGTGCCATCATGGAGGCCAGCTTAAAGGTAGAGCCTGGCTCTGTACGTCCCTGTGCTCCTACGGCATAGTTATAGTCCTCAATGTACCCGCCCTTGGTCTTACCCAGGTTTGCAACTGCCTTAATCTCACCGGTCTTCACTTCCATCAGAATCACCGTACCATAAGCAGCATCTGTCCGTTCGAGCGCTTTGTAAAGTGCGTTCTCGGCCACATCTTGCAGGTTGATATCGATGGTAGTTTTAATGTCGTATCCATGCTGCGGCTTCACTTCGGTGCCGTCGTAAATCGGCTTGCTGCCACCTGCAATGCGCTCAAAAAGTGCCTCGCCATTGGTGCCAGCCAGGTCGCCGTTAAAGCTGAACTCCAGTCCTGCCCCGTTTTTATCTTCGTTTATAAAGCCGATGGTGCGTTCAGCCAGTATGCCGAAAGGCTTGAAGCGTTTTTCAACTTTCTCAAAAATCACTCCTCCCTTGTTTTTACCGGATCTGAAAATCGGCCATTTTGCCATCTTCTTCTTATCCTGGTAATTGATCTGTTTGCTGTTCAGGCGAATGTACTGGCGGCCTGCCAAACGGGCATTTTTGATCTTACGGCGGTAATATTCCTCCGACCGGTCCCCATAAAAACGTGAGAGTAACATCGACAGTGAATCGATGCCGGCGTTAAACACCTTTGTCTCGGCTATAGTTGGGTCAAAAGCCACCCGGTAAAACGGCAACGAAGTAGCCATGATACTTTCGTTATCAGAATAGATATTGCCGCGCGTGGCAAACACCGGCTGGTAATGAATGCGGCGCTCCTTGGAGATAGCCTTCCATTTTTCGCCGTGTACGAACTGAATACTGCAGATTTTGTAAACTATAGCGCACGCAAAAAGGCAGATAACCAGAAAGGCTATCCGCACACGTATCACTATGGATTTTTTAATATTCATCTGCCGGCACTATAACCTGATAAGGTGGGGTGGAACTTTCTTCTAGGCCGAGCGGCGCCACATTGCGGGCTACCTCAGATTGTTTGCTGGCTCCCATGTAATCAGACTTCAGCGTGGTGTAATCGGCACGCAGGTCTTCGGTTTCTACCTTAACCTTGTCTATTCTGCGGAGCGTTTTGGTTGCGTAGTGGTTGCTACCTATATAGAACAGGGTAAGCAACGTCAGGAACAAAACACGGGGGAGGTATTTGAGCGGAACGCCTTCCTCAAAAAGGGCGTCTACGTTAGCATATTTTTCAAGTAGCCCAAAGATACTGAAGCCTTTGGTTCTCCTTGGTTTCGGAGCCTCTTCCTCTAACTTCGGGCGCACTGTATTTGCTCTTGGCGCGCTTGGTCTCTTAGTCATCAGGTTAGAAGCCATAGTTGTACTACTGTTTAAAGAATAAAGCTTTTCAAGCTTGTGGTTTAATCATCTAATTCTTTTTTCTCTGCTATTCTCAGCTTTGCGCTTCTGGAGCGGCTGTTTATCAATAACTCCTGTTCTGTGGGCACAATCGGCTTCCGACTGACAGCCTCCAGTGGTTTTAGTTCGTTCCCGAAGAGGTCTTTCTCTACTTCCCCGAAGAACTTCCCTTTTGCAATGAAGTTCTTCACCAACCGGTCCTCCAGGGAGTGGTAAGAGATCACAGATAACCTGCCTCCGGGCTTCAGCACTTCGGCCGCCTGCACCAGCATCTCTTCCAGAGCCTTCATCTCGTCGTTTACCTCGATGCGGAGCGCCTGAAAAACCTGCGCCAGGTATTTATTCTCCTTGCCTTTCGGCGTACAGGAGCGTATGGCCTGTTTAAAATCACCAATCGTTTCGATCGGCTTGCGGATACGCTGCTCTACTATAGTTCTGGCCAGTGTTCTGGCATTTTTCACTTCGCCGTAGATGCCGAACATGCGGTGCAACTGCTCTTCGCTATAGTCCGCTACCACATCTTTTGCCGAGTCGCCGTGCTCGTAATTCATGCGCATATCCAGCGGCCCGTCGAAGCGGGTAGAAAACCCACGGCTTGCCTCATCAAACTGATGCGACGAAACTCCCAGGTCTGCCAGGATGCCATCCACCTCCTTTACACGGTGCAGGCGCAGGTACTTTTTCAGGTCGCGGAAGTTGGCACGCACAAACTGGAAGTTCGGTCCTTCCAGCTTCTTAGACTGCTCTTCTGCATCACTATCCTGATCGAAACTATACAGCTTACCGGTTGTAAGCTTACTCAATATCAGCGCTGAATGCCCGCCACCTCCAAAGGTCACATCCACATACACGCCGTCAGGTTTTATTGCCAGCGCATCAACTGACTCTTCTAATAGTACGGGGCGATGGTATTCCATTAAAGCTGCGGTTCTGTATCCTGTTTATCTCCTAAAAACTTCTGGGCCAGCTGCGAGAAGTTCTGCTGATCCTTAATCAGGAACTCTTCATACTTATCCGGGTTCCAGATCTCTACCCGGTTGCCCAACCCCACCACTATAGCTTCCTTATCCAGGTCTGCAAAGCGCGCCATCGTTTTCGGAACTATAAAGCGACCTGCACCATCCAGTTCAATCTCAGTGTTACCCCTAAAGAAGTTTCGCTGAAAATGACGGTACTCCTCGTTAAACTCGTTCAGGCCGGCCACCTTATCGTAAATCACTTTCCACTCCGCCTTCGGGTACAATACCAGGCAAGGCTCAAAACCACGCATCAGCACTACATGATTGCCAGACGCCTCCGGCAGGTTGGCTTTTATCTTGGCAGGTAAAACCAACCTTCCCTTCGGATCGATCTTGCATTCAAATTCGCCTGAGAGGAAGTTCATGTTTACTTATAGGTTCGTCCGCGTGGTTCTCGGAGTATACAAATGTAGCGATTCAACGAGAGTGAACAACCACTATCTCCCACTTTTTACCACTTTGTGGATAAATTATGGTAATCCACACCACTTATCCACATTATCCACATACGTATCAACCCACTTTGGGTATAACTATATTTGAATTATTGAATATATTCTACTATTATACGAGCCTTTGCAAACATAAACACGTGTATATCAGCAACATAGATAAACGCTTTGATCTTAACAGGAAAGTGGGGCAGATTTCCACAGCAAAAGTGGAAGAAAGTGGGACAGGTGGGGGAAAGTGGTAGAGTTTGCTTATCTTTGCCACGATGAAAAGCCAGCTAAGGCATATTACCCTGTTGTTACTAGCGCTAAGTATAGCCCTGGGTTCGGTGGGTATTGCCCTGGGGCAGCAACTCTGCCAGATGGCTATGCTCAGCAGCACCAGCAAGCCTGCGCAGGAAATGAAGGGTTGCTGCAGCAAATCAGAGCGTTCGGATACAGCGGATGACTGCTGCACCCTGAAAGTAACGCACAAAAAACTGGATGTAGTTTCTACAACCAAAGCTGATTTGTTACAGAAAGTATACCTGGCAGCACCGGCCATCTTTCCGGCCCCTGCGTACTTTTTACCTGTGCCTGTTCCCACAAAGCAGGTGCTCTCCTACTCCGACAGTTCCCCGCCGCTCTCCGGGCGCGACATTCTACTGCAAAAGCACATTTTACGGGTCTAGGTTCCTGACATGCATGCTTTTATAGTTGCCACCGGCAGCTATGTTTAACGTGTATTCACTTTTTTCAGGATTTAACCCATGTTTTCCCATCTAACGAAGTACAGCAATTACCTGCTGACTGCATTACTGATTATACTTGTAACGCTACCTGCAGCAGCACAACAACTTACAGGCAAGGTAACCGACGCGGCTAACCCCGGCGAACCTATTATTGGCGCCAGTGTAGCCTGGAAAGGCACCAGCGTGGGCACCACCACCAATGCCACCGGCAACTTTACGCTTCCCCCGCCAACTACACCTGCCATCGAAATAGTGGTGAGTTATGTAGGCTATACCTCTCAGACTATAGATGTAACAGGCAGGCAGTCGGTTATAGTGGCATTACAGCCTGGCAGCAGCCTGAAGGAGGTGGTGGTGGAAGGCCAGCAGGAACGTTACTCTGCGCTCACGCCCACTAACTCCCAGATCATCACTACCCGCGATCTGGAAAAATCTGCCTGCTGCAACCTGGCAGAGAGTTTTGAAACCAACGCCTCTGTAGAGGTGTCTACCACGGATGCTGTTTCGGGAGCCAAGCAGATACAGATGCTGGGCCTGGATGGCGCTTACACGCTACTTACTACCGATAACGTTCCTGCCTTGCAGGGACTTGCCACGCCGTTCAGACTCAACTATTTATCCGGCACATTCATCGAGTCGATTGATATTGTGAAAGGAATGGGCTCTGTGCTGAACGGCTACGAATCTATCTCGGGACAGGTGAACGTAAAACTGAAAGATCCCGAAAAAACCGAGCGGCTCTACATAAACCTGTATGGCAGCACCCAGGCTAAGTTTGATGCAAACGTGAACGTAGGCGTGCAGGTAAACAAAGCGTGGTCTACGGCCCTGCTGTTGCACACCGCCCAGCTGCACCACCGCTCCGACCGCAACCACGACGGCTTTATGGACCTGCCCCTGAACAGCCAGTACAACGTGTACAATAAGTGGAAGTACAGCAGGGATAATTGGGTGTCGGAGTTTGGAGTGAATGCCCTGCGCGAGGACCGCTTAGGTGGCCAGATGGACTTTAAGAAAGGCTCTGAACTATACTACGGTACTACTTCCGAAACAGAACGGTTCTCAGGCTACAACAAAACATCGTATACTTTCGAGGGCAAGCCTTACCAGAGCATCGGCCTCATCAGTTCAGCATCCAGCCACAGGTTCGATTCAGACTACGGCAACCGCAACTATGATGGTAACCAGCAAACTGCAAATCTGCGCCTTATCTTTCAATCTATTATCGGGCATACGGGCCACACTTATAAAGCAGGGCTGAGCTATACGCATGATAAAACAAAAGAAAACCTGGCAGGGGTTGGTTTTGAGCGGAAAGAGCACGTACCAGGCGCCTTTGCCGAGTACATCTTCAACAACTCCAACAACTTAACTATAGTTGCCGGTAGCCGCGTGGATTTCCATAACCTGTATGGCACTATTTTCTCGCCGCGCCTGAACGTAAAGTATGATGCCACCAGGAACACCATTTTCCGGTTGGCAGCAGGTAAAGGTTTCAGAGTGGCTAACCCGATAGCCGAAAACACAGCCAACCTGGTAAGCTCGCGGGCTTTTGTGTTTGAGGAAGCGCTGCAGCCTGAAGAGGCCTGGAATGTGGGAGGCTCGTTTACGCAATACTTTGAACTGGGCGGCAGACCGGGTGCTTTCATCACCGACTATTATTACACCACCTTCCAAAACCAGGTAATTGCAGACATGTACTCCACACCCGGCCAGGTGCGGTTCTATAACCTGGCAGGCAGGTCGTTTGCCAAAAGTTTTCAGGCAGAACTACAGTACGAAGTGCTGAAAGGCTTTGATGTAAAAGCTGCCTACAAACACTACGATGTGCAGGCAACCTACCAGGGCGACCTGCGCCGGAAGCCGATGATACCCGAGCACCGCTTCTTCGTGAACCTGGGCTTTGCCACTCCGTTTGATAAATGGCGTGCCGACCTGACCACGCAGTATTTCGGCGCTATGCCGCTCGCTTACTCCGACGGACATACGGCCACTGCCCTGTCTCAGAAATCTGATGCATTTGTTACCCTGAACGGACAAGTATCGCGGGCATTTAAGCGTTGGGAACTATACGCCGGCGTAGAGAATTTACTTAACTACCGGCAGCCATCGCCTATAGTTGGCGCTTCCGACCCGTTTGGCCCTGATTTTGATGGCAGCATGGTGTGGGGCCCGATTGCAGGCAGAGTAGTGTACGCCGGCCTTCGTTTCAGAATAGATTAAACCATATATACTTCAACTCAAACCAAAATAACCCATGAACAAGTTAAAAGTATTGCTTTTCTCGATGATGCTGGCCTTAGCAAGCATGGCGGCCCAGGCCCAGAATGGTAACCAGCAAACGATCAAAATCAAAACATCGGCTGTATGCGACATGTGCAAAACTACCCTGGAGAAAACGATGGCTTATGAAAAAGGTGTAAAGTCTTCGTCGCTGGACGTGAATTCCAAGATCTTGACGGTGGTATTTGATAACCGCAAAACAGACGAAGCTAAGCTG
>DATBUF010000177.1:0-4661 GCA_036516435.1 Pontibacter sp. | reverse complement strand
AGTTACAGTTTACCCATCAACGTCTTTTGTCAGAATCAGGATTTTCAGGATTAGCAGATTTTCAGGATTAGGGTTTCGACGTATTTACAGCTATAGTTTCATAGTTACAGCCTCTTTCAGTAGCTGGCTATCGTTTGGCCCTGTGGCCCAGTTGAGTTACAAACTCAACATCATAATAAGACATGGGTTACAAACCCGCGCCAGCAATAAACTTCAGCCTTAGTTATAGTTGCAGCTATAGTTCTATAGTTCCAGTCCACGAGCGGACAGGTCGCGACCTGTCCCTACGGAACTATTACCACGAGAAAAGCGATGTAACTATGGCCTCTCCAACTATAGCTACAGCAGCAACTATCGAATTGATGTCAGTCTTTGGGTTGAGCGCCTTTGACTTGTTGCGGTGCCGCAGGCAATCCGACGCAGGAGGATAGCAAGAAGGCAGCAGCGCGATGCCCGAAGACGGGGCCTCCCGGCCCGAGAGAGCCCAGCCAACTATAAAACTGTAGGTAAGTAAAGCTCCCAGGAATACAAAAGGCTATGAAACAACAGGCTTGGTTCCAACTGTGAGCAACTATAAACTATAGAGAAGCAAAACATCAAAGCTATAGTTGTAAAGCCATTACACACCAGCCACTACACCTTACTTATCACTACACCCGGGCTCTTTACCAGAATCGTTTTCAGGTGCAGCCTGACCAGGTCGCCCATGCACTTGCATTTCAGAAACTCATCGGATTTATGGTGCTCGGCTAATTCTTTTTTAAGTTGCGCTATTTTCTCTGGTGTAGAGATGGTGTCTTTGCGCATGCAGTCTATCAGGTCTTTGAGGCGGTAGCGGGCCGACTTCAGGCGGCGGAACATGAGCGTGCGCTCCTCGTTCTGGTACTGCTTTACTACATCTGGTTTCAGGAGCTTGAGTACCTGGTCTACAATCAGGTTGTTATCTTTGAAAAACTGTGGCAGGTACATCGTCTTTTTGCCCTCGTACGACTGCTGATCAAAGTCGATGGGGCGTACGCGGTACTGCTCATCCTCAAAATCCGGGGTAACATCAACCACGTAGTTGTACGAGCGCATATCGCCTAATAAACGAATAAAACAGCGCTCATTAAACTTCACAAACTCTTTGGCGATACGCACCTTGTTGGCCCCTTTCCTGTTAAGGTATTCCTTTATAAATACATCGCCGGGAATGCCGGCTATGTGCTCCTCAATCAGCGTATCCCCGTCTACGAGGTAGTTAATGCGGCTCGGCGACAGAATATGCTCCAGCTCCAGTCCGTAAATACGTGAAGCATCGGCACGTTTCACATAAAAGTAGTCGTAGTTGTCGTTTAGCTGGTTCATGATCTGCACCCGGAAAGGGTTGGAGTTACCAAAGGTGCAGTAATCGATCCGGGAAACGTACAGGTGCTCCATCACCGACATGTCGCCATCTGTTTTCAGAAGCGCATAGATCATGGTCAGGCCTTTGTTCAGCTCCTGCTGACTCTGCTGCTCATACATTACGGTTTCCCAGAGCGTATCTGCCCCTTTTTTATCATAATAAGGAAAGGAGTCGGTGTAGTGCAGCAGGTCTTCGTAGCACACCGGCAGCTTGGTGTCGCGGTCGTAGGAGCGCAGGTATTTGCGCAGCCCGTCAGTTACCGGGTAAAAGAGCTTCTTTTTGGAGATGGTGTTCAAAGTAATGACGAATTATGAATGGTGGCTTGTGCTGAGAGCTATACTTTAATCGCCAGGCTATAGTTTAGCCGCACCTGATAAGATACGCAAACTATAGCCGAGTGTAAACTATAGTTTGGCAGTTCTGCTCCTGTTATAGGTTGGATCAGCTACAAGCAAAAGAAAAAGGGCTAGAGGCCCTCCTATAGTTCAGCACGTGCGAAGATGTCCGCACGCCACACCTATGTTCAATTCATCATTTATAATTCATCATTCATAATTAAAGAAACTACGCTTCTAAAAGGTTGTTTTTGCCCAGTATCTGCAGTACTTCGTTTTTGTAAAGGCGGCCGATCGGGATCTCGGTTTTGCCCAGGTCTACAGCAGTAGCAGAGAACGCCTGCACCTTATCCAGGGCAATAATGAAGGAACGGTGAATGCGCAGGAACTTGTCGGCAGGTAATTTCTCCTCCAGAAAACTGATCTTCTGGTACGAGATAATCTCTTTTGTTTCGGTTTTTACCCGAATGTAGTCTTTCAGGCTCTCGATATAGAGGATGTCTGCCAGCATAACCTTCACCATTTTTTTATCGGCTTTCAGGTAAATAAAGGCTTCCTTGTAGTCTGGTTCAGGTGTGGTTATAGTTGCTGCCGGTTTAGCTTCAGGGTGGGTAATTTTGGTGATGCTCTTCAGGAAACGGTCGAAGGAAATCGGCTTGAGCAGGTAATCGACAGCGTTCAGTTCATAGCCTTCCACGGCGTAATCGCGGTAGGCGGTGGTAAATACTACTTTAGGCGGGTTGGGCAGCGACTTCACAAAATCAATACCTGTCAGCTTCGGCATCTGAATGTCCAGGAACATGAGGTCGATCTGCTCGGTTTGCAGGCAGTTGTAAGCTTCTACAGCATTGTTGCAGCGGCATACCAGTTCCAGGTTATCCAGGCGACTGATGTATGTTTCCAGCACATCAAGGGCCAGTGGCTCATCGTCTACTATCAGGCATCTAATCTTCATAGGTTCTATCGCTAAGGTCTAACTCCAGGTGCACGGCGTATACATCGGGTTCATCTTCAATTTCCAGACTATAGGCATCTTTGTAAAGCAGCTCCAGGCGGCGGCGCACGTTCTTCAGCCCTATGCCGGAGGCCATGTCGCGGTCGGTGCGGGTAGCTCTTTCAGAACATTTGCAGTTCTCCACGCGCAGGCTCAGGTTACTCTCCTGTACTTTTACATCTATGCGGATCCAGGCATTTTCGGTTTCGGTGCTTACCCCGTGTTTAAACGCATTTTCTACAAAAGGTAACAGCATCATGGGGGCAATTTGTTTTCCGGCAATGCTTCCGGCCTCGTTAAAGCTGATGTCTACGCGGTTGCCGTAACGCATTTGCTCCAGGTCGATGTAGTTGCGGATGTAGTTCAGCTCTTTCTCCAGGGCTACTTTCTCGGCATTGGCATCGTAGAGCATATAATCCATCAGGCCCGATAACTTCAGCACCATTTCAGGGGCGTTATCCGACTTTTTAAGCGTAAGCGAGTACAGGCTGTTGAGCGTGTTGAACAGGAAGTGCGGGTGTATCTGCCCTTTCAGGAACTTGAGCTCGGCCTCCAGCTTATCCTGCGACAGGGTGCGGGTTGCCTGCTGGTGCTGGTACCAGTTGCGCAGCAAAACTATAGTTGCCGAAATAAGCACCAGGTAATTGATGTTCACAATGTTTTTGACAAAGCGGTACAGTGTCAGGTTATCCTGGGTGCAGGTGGTGGGGCAAAACAGCGGATGGATCAGGAACGGGAGCAGCACGTACTGCATCAGCCCGGCAATGGCTCCGGTCAGCAGAAACAAGTATACAAAAAACTCCAGGTAACGCTTGGTCAGCAGGAATTTAGGCATCAGGTAGTACATGTTAAAGTATACCAGCGCCACTTTAAAGGGCAGTTCCACCAGCTCCACCATAAAGGCGTTGTAGTAATCGTCTATGTAGCTGCCATACAGCAACCCGAAGAATACCACATAGCACACCCAAAACGCAAGGTGCAACAGCATCGGGTTCTGGATGCTGCTGCGCAGGTCCGGCAATGCCCATGCTCTTGTACCAGCTACCGCCTCTGTACTCAACTTTACTTCCATTTTACAAAAATATACTTTCTGTTGCAGGCCTGCACCTGGCAAGCCATGCTTTTAGACAGCCGGCTACACTATAGTTACAGGCGGCTAACTACACCTGCTCAACAGCTTTTTAGCAGAAAAGATTTAATGGATCGGTAATACCAGCCAAGACAGGCCCGCCGCCTGTTATTGAATTATAGCCATTTAGTTATTGTGGTATTTTTCGCCGCGCAGAATGGTGAAGCCACGGTATAGTTGCTCTGTAAAAAACAGGCGTACCATCTGGTGTGTGAACGTCATTTTGGAAAGTGCCATTTTCTCATTGGCCCGCGCGTACACGGCATCCGGGAAACCAAAAGCCCCCCCGATTACGAAAATCAGGTTAGTTGTAACAGTGTTCAGCTTCTTCTGCAAAAAGGCCGAAAACTCGTTAGACGTAAACATCTTTCCTTTTTCATCCAGCAAAATCAGGTAATCTCCCTCCTGTACTTTTTGCAGTATAAGTTTGCCTTCCTCGTCTTTCAGTTTGTCGGCAGTGTACCTGCCTCCCTGCTTTATGTCGGGTATAACTATAAACTCTACGGGGTGGTAATGCTTCAGGCGTTTCAGGTACTTGTCTATCCCCTCTTCCAGGAACTTCTCGTCAGTTTTGCCTATGGCTATCAGTTTTATCTTCATGGGGCTACCGGTTTCCGCGAAGTTCGGGGGAATGGCGGGATTTTACAATTCAGCCTGTTCCGGTTCTACCTTTATTCCCAGACTTATAGTTGCAGTGTTATATTTCATCAGGAATATATAGTATATTCGGTAATCCGATTCCATTTAGCCGCCGAGTTTGGGCGTATAAACGGAATAGGGTTCGGTTTATACGCTTGTTAGCAAACATATAGAAAA
>DATBUF010000176.1:0-8423 GCA_036516435.1 Pontibacter sp. | reverse complement strand
CCACATACGCCGTTTTGATGCACTGGTAGAAGTAAACGAAGCACTGCCGGAAGTAGACTATAGCCAACGTATCACGGCCACTGAAGAAGCTATCGGCCGCTACGTGGCCGAACTGGTAGAAGACAAAGCAACCCTGCAGATGGGTATTGGTGCCATTCCGGATGCAGTACTCAGGAGCTTGACGAACCATAAAGGCCTGGGTATCCATACCGAAATGTTCTCGAATGGAATTCTGCCCCTGATCGAGAAGGGAGTAATTACCAACGAACATAAAAAAGTACTGCGCGGGCGCATTGCCACTGCCTTTATTGCCGGCAACCGCGCGCTCTACGATTACGTGGACGATAACCCGCTGATCACGATGCACAGCACAGATTTTGTAAACGATGTATCAGTGATCAAGACCAACCCGAGGGTAACGGCTATTAACAGCGCCATCGAGATAGACCTTACCGGGCAGGTAGTTTCAGACTCTATCGGTACTTACCAGTTCTCAGGCGTGGGTGGCCAGATGGACTTCATACGGGGAGCTGCCCTCTCTAAAGGAGGAAAACCGATCATCGCGCTCCCATCTGTAACGAACAAAGGAGTCTCCCGCATCACGCCTTTCCTTAACCCGGGCGGAGGTGTGGTTACTACCCGGGCACACATGCATTATGTGGTAACTGAGTATGGTGTAGCTTACCTGTATGGCAAAAACCTGCGGCAACGCGCAAAGGCCCTGATCGACATAGCTCACCCTGACCACCGGGAGCGCCTGACCGAAGAGGCCACGCTCCGCTTCAAAAATTTATAGCAGCACAGCAAAACCAAAAGGCAAAAGGTACGTGTAGGTGTGTACAATTCTAGAAACAGAAACAGACACATGGATATAGCACCTCATATACCTGCGCCACCACCACAGTGGGTGCAGCGATTTGCAAAAGTAGGCCTCACGGCAAAGGGGCTCGTTTACTGCCTGGTAGGCATACTGGCCTTTATGGCAGCTTTTGAGCTGGGCGGAAAATCAGCAGAAGGCTCTGATAAAACGGGCGTTTTCCAGTTTGTGCTGGAGCAGTCGTACGGGCGCATTCTGCTGGCTTTAATTGCCATAGGCCTGGCTTGTTATACTATCTGGCGACTTACAGAAGCACTTAAAGGTGGAAATAATAACAATAACACAGCTAAGAACATAGGCAAGCGCATCCGGTATGCTTTCAGTGGGCTGGTATATGGCAGTTTGGCCTACTATGCAGCCAGCCTTGTGCTCGGTAACGGAGGCAGCGGCAACGGAGATTCCCGGCAAACACTTGCGCGTGAACTCCTGCACCAGCCTTTCGGGCAGTGGCTGGTAGGCATAGTGGCGGTGGGCACGGCTATAGCCGGGTTTTACCAGATCTATCTCGGCCTTTCGGATAAGTACAGGAAACACGTACAAAGCAGCGGGTTAAAGCACGAAGCAGAGGGCATGCTGATAAGGGCCGGCAAGGTAGGCTACCTGGCACGCGGCATTGTATGGCTGATCATCGCTTACCTCTTCCTGAAAGCAGCCCTGGCAGCAGACCCGGGACAGGCAGGTGGCAGTGGCAGCGCCTTTGCATTTCTGGAAAACTCCTCCTATGGCTCGTACCTGCTCGGCGCAGTAGCACTTGGCCTGATCTGTTATGGTGTGTTCATGTTCATGCGGGCCAGACACGAAAAGATAACAACACGCTAGATGTCTGCCCGCCCTATACAGCTGGGGCAGGCAAACACTACAGCAACACTATAGTTCATAGAGGTTAAGCACAAAATTTTCTTTGACATAACCTACTGTTATAACACAGGTTACACCATCTAAATAAAAGTATACATATAAGCTATACTGCTGGTGCTCATGCTTTCGGGTGAATGTTTTATGTACTACCTTTGTGCTTAAACTATACCTGTGCGATAGCGATACATGAAGAACAGCCCCTTTAAGATCTTCATCCTGGATGACGACGTGTGGTACAGCGAATTGCTGGAATATCATCTCTCCTTAAACCCCGATTACGAACTAAAGAAGTTCCACTCGGCTCAGGACTTTTTTGCAAGTCTGCACGAGCGGCCGGATGTGGTTACTGTCGATTATTCGTTGCCGGATAACAACGGAGCAGAGGTACTCAAAAAAGTAAAGGAGCGCAACCCGGACATCCAGGTCATCATCATCTCGGGGCAGGAGGATGTTGCCACAGCCGTAAACCTGCTAAAACAGGGCGCCTACGACTATATTGTTAAAGACGACGATACTCCAGAGAGGCTCTGGAATACCATCAACAAAATACGTGAGAATGCCTCGTTACGCCAGGAAATTAACTCGCTGCGCGAACAGATCGGGCAAAAGTACGATTTCAGCAATGTCATTATCGGTAACAGCCCGGCTATTAAAAAGGTATTTACCCTGATGGACAAAAGCGCGAAAACCAATATCACGGTGTCCGTAAACGGCGAGACAGGTACCGGCAAGGAGTTGGTTGCGAAAGCTATCCACTATAATAGTACCCGCAAAAAGTACCCCTATGTAGCTGTAAACGTGGCTGCTATTCCTAAAGAGCTGATTGAGAGCGAATTGTTCGGGCACGAAAAAGGATCCTTTACAGGAGCTACTTCCCGCCGGATCGGCAAATTTGAGGAGGCCAGCAAAGGCACTATTTTCCTGGATGAGATTGGTGAACTGGACATTAGCCTGCAGGCTAAACTGTTGCGCGTGCTGCAGGAAAAGGAAATTACACGGGTAGGTGGCAACGCCGTAGTGCCCATCGATACCCGCATAATTGTGGCCACCCACAAGAACCTGGCAGAAGAAGTAAAGAAAGGTACCTTCCGGGAGGACCTGTATTACCGCCTGCTGGGTTTGCCTATTCAGCTCCCTCCGCTCCGCGACCGCGGTACCGATATTCTGATACTTGCCCGCCACTTTATGGATGCCTTTGCAAAGGAGAACGGGCTGGCCAGAAAAAGCTTGTCGCCGGCAGCTCAGGAAAAGTTACTGACCTATAGTTTCCCGGGCAACGTACGGGAGCTGCGTGCACTGGTAGAGCTGGCCATGGTGCTGGCCGATGAGGATGTAGTACAGGAACATGATATTAACTTTATGGCTACCAACAACGAACGCGACCTGCTGGCCAAAGAGCGAACTCTTAAATACTACACCACTCAGATCATCCAGCACTTCCTCGATAAATACGACCATAATGTGCTGCTTGTAGCCGAAAAGCTGGATGTCGGGAAATCCACAATTTACAGGATGATTCAGAACAATGAGCTCCGTATAAACTAAGCAGCATACATCAGCCATAACTATAACTTAACAAAGATATACCTTTACTGCTCCTGCCCTGCTCAGGTGCTCACAACCTACCTGTAAGCACCTGCTTCTACCCTGCAAAAGTGCTTGTTTACACTTAGCTCATAATTCTTTTTCTTCCGAAAAGAATCTGCATAAAGATTAGTTTTAAATAGAACAATATACAGACAAAAAGCTGTACCTTGCTCCCAAATATTTCACTGATGGAGACTTTACAAGATTCAGCAAACTTGCTGAAATTGTTAGATGAGGAGCGGAGCGCAAGAAGAGCGGCAGAAGAAAGAGCAGCTCAGGCTGAAGCTGACGCAGAACGCTACCGTCAGGCTCTCCTGACCGGACAGAAAACGGAGAATCCACCGCATTTGGCCTCAACAGCGTTTCGGGAGGAATACCCTGACCCTGTTTTCAGGATAGATGACAACGGAACTATACTTTTTGTAAATGCCCTGGGGCAACAGCTCCTGCATGCCGTACCCGAGGCACGCCGCCCGCTGTTCAACCGCTTATTTCGCCTTAAAACGCAGCAGGCCCGCAAAACTGGCGAACCTATTACGCTGGAGAGCCGCCTGGTAGGCAGGTACTACCTCCTGTTTGTGATGCCCCTGCCTGAGAAAGGCTATACCAACATCTACCTCAACGATATAACAGAACGGCACGAAGCCGAACTGGCCCTGCGGGAAAGTCAGAAACTTGCCCGCGAAATTGCACATACCATTCCTAATGTCGTTTACATTTACGACTTGGAACAGGACCGCTGCATTTACCTGAACGACCACATCAACTCTGTACTGGGGTATAACAAACAGGATGTGGACGCGATGGGTGGCCATGTGCTGCTGTCGTTACTGTTGCCTGCCGAGTACCCTAAAATGTACTACCACATCTACGGCATGATGAATGCTCAGGATGGCGAAGTACGGGAAGTAGAATACCTGGTAAAAAGTAAAAGCGGAGAGCAAATGAACCTGTTCTGCCGCGAAAGCGTGTTCAAGCGCAATGCTAAGGGCCAGGTGGTTCAGGTAATTGGCGCTGCCGAAGACGTAACACAGCTGCGCAGCAAAACAAAACAGCTGAAAGAACAGAAGGAGTTCTACGAATCTATCTTCAACAACATCCCCTCTGATATAGCAGTTTACGACAAAGACCTGCGCTACACTTTCGTCAACCCAACGGCTGTTTCGGACCCTGACCTGCGCAGCTGGATTATTGGTAAAACCAACGAAGAATACTGCAGCTTCCGTAATGTGCCGCTGGAGCGCATCCGTACGCGTGGCTTTAACCTGGAGCTCGCCCGCGTTGGCAAAAGGTTTGTGGAGTTCGAGGAAACCGTCATCAACAAGCAAGGGCAGGTTTCCCACCACGTGCGCAAGTTAAACCCGGTACTCGACCAATCAGGTGAGTTACAGATGATTATCGGGCACGGGCTCAACATCACCGAACTTAAGCGCGCGCAGGAAAAAATCATCCAGAGCGAGGCCAAAAACAGAGCTATACTTGCCGCCATCCCCGACCTGATGTTTATCATTAGCCGCGAGGGTGTGTACCTGGACATGAAGAATGTGGAACAGGAACACCTGCTCATTCCTAAAGAGCTGGTAATTGGTACGCATATCCGGGATATACTGCCTGGTAAGGCCTCGGAACTTATACTCAACCTGATAGAGAAAGTACTGGACACCGGCGTTCCTGAGCGGACAGAGTACGAGCTACCCCTTTCGAACGGCACCCGCCACTACGAAGGGCGTATTGTTAAGTATAGTGAGGATGAGGTGCTGGCTATTATCCGGGACACTACAGAAGAACGAAAAGCAGCACTTGCTGCCAAAGAAAACAGTGATTTCATAAGGCTGGTGATGGACTCCAGCCCAAGCCTTATTTACGTTAAAGACGGCAAAGGCAACTTTAAGCTTGCTAACCAGGAACTAGCAAAACTGTTCGGGAGACCTGTGGAACAGGTTGTAAATACCCAAGAACATGACCTGATCTATAACAAGGAAGACGAAGTAAAATACATCGCCGACGACAGACTGGTAATAGCCGAAAGACGTGAGGTGGTGCGCGAAGAGCGCTTCATAAAGGTAGATGGCTCTGAAATATGGTTTAAAACTATAAAACGGCCCTTAGTAACTGCTGACGGCGAAATACATGTACTGGGCATTTCTACAGATATTACGGCGCAACGCCTTGCCAGCAAAAAGCTGGAGGAAAGTGAGGAAATGCACCGCCTGCTGTCTGAAAACTCAAAAGACATCATCAGCCTGCACGAGCTGGATGGGCACTATAGTTATATCTCAAAGGGTGTGGAGGAAATGCTGGGTTACAGCGTAGCCGAAATCATCGGGAACCTGCCTCGCCGCCTCCTTTACCCCGACGACCGGAAACTACTTTATAAGGCTTTTAACGACGTTCAGCTCTACAAGAAGAACATAACCGTTGAGCACAGATTTACCCGTAAAGATGGCAGTATACTATGGGCAGAAACCAACTTAAAGCCTATACTGGATGCTGACGGTACTATCCTGAAAATACAATCTTCGGCGCGTGATATCACCAATCGCCGGAGAAATGCCGAGGCCCTGAAAAACAGCGAAAAGAAATACAGGGACCTGATCAACTATAGCCAGGCCTTTATCTGTACGCATGATATGGAAGGAATTATACTTTCTGTAAACCCGTACCTGATAAACCGCCTGGGCTATACCGAAGAAGAAATGGTGGGTAAATACCTGCAGTCGTTCTTCCCGGCCCAACACCAGGAAAACTTTTGCCAGTATGTGCAGCGCTTTGATGAGTCGAATGTAGTGGATGGTGTGCTGTGCATCCTGAATAAGGAGCAAGAGGAGCGTTACCTGTATTACCAGAACTATAAAGTGGAGGAACCGGGCATGCCGCCTTACATTATTGGCATAGCCCAGGACATGACCGACCGCATGCATACCGAGAAGCAGCTGAAGCAGGCCAAAGAGGCTGCCGAAGAATCTGCAAGGGTAAAGGAGAACTTTCTGGCCAACATGAGCCACGAGATCCGGACGCCTATGAACGGTATTCTGGGCATGGCAGGCCTGTTGCAGAAAACCAAGCTCGATGAAGCACAGAACAACTTCCTGAAAATTATCAGGCAGTCGGCCGAAAACCTGCTGGTCGTGATAAACGACATCCTGGATGTAGCCAAGATAGAAGCCGGCAAGCTGGACCTCGAAACAATACCGTTTAACCTGGAGGAGGTGATCCGGGGTGCTTACCAGACACTTACTTACAAAGCAGAAGAAAAAGAGATCGCTTACAAGCTGGAGCCGCTCCGGATTACGCGCCCTGTGCTGCTGGGCGACCCTTACCGCCTGAACCAGGTGCTGCTGAACCTGCTGAATAACGCTATTAAGTTTACCGATGAAGGCGGCGTAACCCTGAAGTGCGAAGTTGTGCATGAAACAGAAAACGACCTGACCGTGCAGGTAGCTGTTACAGACACAGGCATCGGCATCCCGGAATCAAAGCACGAACTCATATTTGAAGGATTTACGCAGGCATATTCCAGCATTACGCGCCAGTATGGTGGCAGTGGGCTCGGGCTCAGCATCTGCCGCAACCTGATTGAGATGCAACAAGGCCGCATTTGGGTAGAAAGTGAAGAAGGCAAGGGAAGTACGTTCTTCGTCTCGCTCACGTACCCGAAATCTGAGGAGGCCCTGCTCCCCGTAACTGCTGCTGCAACTATAGATTTCGATGCACTTGAGACGCTCCGGGTACTGATAGCAGAAGACAACGAGATCAACATCTTCCTGGCACGCTCTATACTGGAGGGCTGGAAATTTAAAGTGGATGTGGCTCACAACGGAAAAGAGGCTGTAACTATGGTTAACCAGCACATGTACGACATCATTCTAATGGACATCCAGATGCCTGAGTTGAGTGGGCTGGATGCCACCCAGTTGATACGCAGCAACCCTGATCCTGAAAAAGCTAAAATACCTATAGTTGCCCTCACAGCCAATGCCCTGAAAGGCGATTCGGAGAAATACCTGAGTGCAGGCATGAACGATTACATTTCAAAGCCTTTTGGGGAAGAGCAGCTGTACCATAAGCTGGTGGCCTTGCTTCCGCATAAACTTAAAAAGGCTCAGGAACCAATAGCAACCAGCCACGAAGCAGCTCCTCTGCCGTCAGCCCCACTCTATAACCTGGATAACCTGTACAATATGGCGCGGGGCAACCAGGCATTCATTAACCGCATTGTAGAGCTCTTTATCCAGACGGCGCCCGAAACTATAGCAACCCTGCAGGAGTGTATGTACCAGGAAGACTGGCCGGGAGTAAGCGCAGCAGCCCATAAGTTTAAGTCAACTATAGACACCCTCCGGATTGAGGCGCTACGCCCGGTAATACGCCAGATTGAGGCCAGCGCAAGAGAAGAAAGAGACCTGCACGAAGTACCGGCAAAGGTAGCTTTTATAGCGGAGCACGTGGCTCAGGTGTTACAGGTTATACGTCAGGAGATTGTAAATTAAATTCTGGTTCCGGCAGGCAAAAACTGCCGGAACCAGCAGCCTGAAGAACTATACAGACAAGCTGGTGCCACAGTTATAGCAGAAGTTTGCCTCCGGCAGGTGCCCCTCCTGGTGGCACTCCGGACAAACGCGGGTCGTAACAACTCCCCGGCTTGTTTTCGACATCTCTACGGTAACTATACCGGTGGGCACAGCTATAATGCCATACCCCAGAATCATGACCATGCTTGCCATAATCTGCCCGAGCGCGGTCACAGGCGCAATATCTCCGTAGCCAACGGTAGTAAGTGTTACGATTGTCCAGTAGATACTTGTCGGGATACTTGTGAAGCCGCTCCGCTCGCCCTCAATCACGTACATCAGCGATCCGATAATTATGATCAGCGTGAGCACTGTGCCCAGGAACACCGCAATTTTGGTTACGCTGGCGCGTAGTGCTGTAGTAAGCACCCTCCCCTCATTTATAAAGTGTGTCAGTTTAAAAATACGTGCCACACGCAGCAGCCGCAGCACCCTGACTACCAGCAGGTATTGCACGCCAACTATAAACAGGCTTAAGTAAGTAGGGATAATGGAGAGAAGATCCACTAACCCAAAGAAGGAGAAAATAT
>DATBUF010000175.1:0-3351 GCA_036516435.1 Pontibacter sp. | reverse complement strand
TTACGTGATAACGTTATCTCGATGGGCCATGCGCGTGCACTCATCAACATCGACACCATCGAGAACCAGCTGGAGGTGTTCAAGAAAGTGGTGGCCGAAGAACTATCGGTGCGTAAGGTAGAGGAACTGGTTCGTAACCTGCAGAACGCTAACAAGAAGCCGGATCCGCAGCAAAAGTTGGTTTTTAATAAGTATGAAGAAGAGATTCGTTCTGTAGAGACACGCCTGTCGTCGCAGTTCGGTACTAAAATTCAGGTTAAGGCCAACAACGATGGCAAGGGTGAAATCAAGATCCCGTTCGTATCTGTTGAGGAACTGAACCGTATTTTAGAAATACTTAACTATTAACATCACACGCATGAGGCTAGCCGTTGGCATTATTTCCCTGTTGGGTATACTTGCATTTGCCGCTCCCGCACAGGCGCAGGTAATTACGGTTGGTCCTGACTCGGTTGTAGTTCCGGTACCGGATACAGCTGCCAGCGATAACAGCTTCTTTTTAAGCAAATGGAACCGCCCGGCCAAGGCTGCCCTGTTTTCGGCAGTCGTACCCGGTTTAGGCCAGGCCTATAACAAAGCGTACTGGAAGCTGCCGATCATTTATGCTACCGGTGGTGTGCTGGGCTATTTCCTCATCAGCCACAATAACAATTACCAGGATTACCGCAAAGCACTCCTTATCCGGGTGGACGGAGACCCGAACACCCGCGATAAGTACGCTGACAGCAATATTTACGGGGAAGCCAGGCAAAATGGCACCGCTAACCTTGAACGTGCCCGTAACTTTTACCGCCGCAACCGCGATTTTACCATTCTGCTCTCGATCGGGGCATACGGGTTACAGGTAGCAGAAGCGTATGTGCACGCCCACATGAAAGAGTTTGACATAGGCGAGAACCTGGCCATCAGGGTGCAACCTAATGTGCTGCAGGTACCGGCACAAGGTGCCTACACCCCGGGTTTAAGCCTGACGCTATACACAAAATCAAAATGAGAATACTGTTAATCGGCTATGGCAAGATGGGCAAAACCATTGAGCAGATGGCCTTGTCTAAAGGTTACCAGATTGCCGGAACTATAGACCACACCAACTCCGATACCCTTGGTAACTATACCGCTGCCAACGTAGATGTAGCCATCGAGTTCACACACCCCGAAGCTGCTTTCGGCAATATTTCCTACTGCCTGACCAATGGTATTCCGGTAGTATCCGGTTCCACAGGCTGGCTCGACAAGTTTGAGGAAGCCAGAAAACTTTGCCTGGACCATAAGGGGGCCTTCTTCTATGCCTCTAACTTTAGCGTGGGCGTTAATTTGTTTTTCCACTTTAACGAGTATATTGCAGCTAAAATGCAGGCGTACAAGGCATATCAGGTTGGCATACGCGAGATACACCACCTGCAGAAAGTAGACAAGCCAAGCGGCACCGGCATTACGACTGCCGAAGGCATACTGCCCCACTACCCGAACCTGAGCGGCTGGGTAGCTGATACGGAAGCAGCGGATAAACTGAACATTATTTCGGAGCGTGAGCCAGATGTAGTAGGCACGCACATCGTTACCTATAGTTCGGAAGTAGATAAAATTGAGCTTGCCCATGTGGCCCACAGCCGTACCGGCTTTGCCGAAGGTGCCCTGATGGCCGCTGAATGGCTGAAAGATAAAAAAGGCGTTTACGGCATGAAAGACATGCTGAACCTGTAAAAGATCATAGCGAACCCTGCATGAAAGTTAAGTTCTGGGAAAAGAAACCAGCTACAAAGGAGCCTAAAAAGAAGAAGAGCTTTGCCCGCGAATGGGGCGATGCCATCCTGTTTGCTGTAGTAGCGGCCAGCCTGATACGTTGGGCTACTTTTGAGGCATACACCATCCCTACTCCGTCCATGGAAAAGTCGTTGCTGGTCGGTGACTTTTTGTTTGTGAGCAAGCTGCACTATGGCCCGCGTACTCCAATTACGCCGCTGCAGGTGCCGCTTACGCACCAGACCATCTGGGGCACTAACATCCCGTCCTATTCAGATGCCATTCAGCTGAAGTCTTACCGCCTGCCGGGTTTTTCGGAAGTAAAGCAAGGCGATGTGGTGGTGTTTAACTTCCCGCCCGAAGAGCAGCACCCTGCCGACCTGCGCACCAACTATATCAAACGTTGTGTGGCTGTTGCCGGCGATTCTATCGAAGTACGCAACATGCAGGTCATCGTGAACGGTGTTCCGATGAAGAATCCCGAGAAGCTGCAGTACAGCTATTTACTTGCCACTTCTACTATCCTGAACGAGGACTTCTTCTTATCACGGGATATTACGGACATCTGGAGCTACCAGGGTGGTTACCGGGTAAACCTGACACCGGAAAAAGCGGAGGAACTGGCTAAACTGGACTTTGTGAAAGACGTGCAGCTCCTGAAATCTGAGCCTGGCGAAGCTGAAACAGACATCTTCCCGCACGTGCCAAGTGTGTACAAGTGGAACAAGGATTTCTTCGGGCCTGTTTACGTGCCGAAGGAGGGCGCAACAGTCGCGATTACCCCGGAAACCCTGCCTTTGTACGAAGCCGTTATCCTGAAATACGAGCACAACGAGAACGCAGAAGTACGTGATGGCAAACTATACCTGGATGGCAAAGAAGTGAACCAGTATACGTTTAAGCAGAACTACTACTTTATGATGGGTGACAACCGCCACGATTCGCTTGACTCCCGCTACTGGGGCTTTGTACCGGAAGATCACGTAGTAGGCAAGGCCGTTATGATCTGGATGTCAACAGACCCGCATGGCACCTTCCTGAACAAGATCCGCTGGAACCGCATCTTTGACATTATTAATTAACAGATAAATAACAGACCAACTATAGTTAAAAGCCGGACCAAGAATCCGGCTTTTTGCTTTTGGAGTGCACCAGGGGCAGCAGCAGGCAGCCCCAGCTATAAATCTGCGTATAGGGAGGAAAGTTAGAACTCACCCTTACCAACAACACCTTTATGGAGGCACTCCGCGAGTACATCGAATACATTGCCGGGTTTATAGAAGCCACCGGCGTACTGATAATAGCGCTGGGCTCAGCAATCGCCCTCATCCGATACATTGTTCCCACCCTCCGGCAGAAGGAATGCTCCTACAAACAACTGCGGCAGGACCTGGGAAAAACCATTTTATTAGGCCTGGAGATACTGGTTGCTGCCGACATTATTGCCACCGTAGCCACGAAACCCAACATGCAGGGAGTGCTTATACTTGGCCTCATCATCCTGATCCGTACTTTCCTGAGCATCTCGCTGCAGGTAGAACTGGAAGGCAAATTCCCCTGGAAAAACAGCGACCCCAAACTATAACTATAACTATAACTATAACTATA